>CANGCT010000183.1 GCA_947452415.1 Flavobacteriaceae bacterium | reverse complement strand
TCAATATTTTATCCTTATTAATATAATTTTCAATGAGAGGTGAAATATATTTTATGGAAACAAAGTCAACATCTTTGTGTAAGAGTTCCTTAATTTCTTCCCACCATCCTGCATATTCCCATCCAATTTCTTTTGTATAATCCCAATCAATTAACAAATCAACATCACTATTTTCATCTGCTTCACCTCTTGCATAAGAACCAAATAAATATACTTTTTTTACAGGTTTATCTGCAAAGAAAGTTTTAATTTGATTTATTTGCGAGGTCGTCAATTTCATTATTTATCGTGTAAAGTGATTTTTCCATCCTTACAATCAGTAATTAACTGATCAATCTTTTCTTTGGTCAAATGCTCTTGGTAGAAATCTCCCAATTGCATCATCGGAGCATAACCGCAAGCCCCAAGGCATTCTACTCCACGAACTTCAAATTGTCCGTCTGCAGTAGGTTCTCCAACATTTACACCTAATTTTGAACAAGTGTAATCCATTAAATCTTCAACACCATTTTGACAACAAGGGGAAGTTTGACAGAATTCAAACATGTATTTTCCAATAGGTCTTTGATTGAACATGGTGTAAAATGTTACTACTTCAAAAACTTCAATTGGTTGAATTTCAAGAATTTCAGCCACTTTTATTTGCAAATCGGTACTTAGCCAATTGTCGTGAGCATCCTGAACTTCGTGTAAAACTGGCAATAAAGCCGATTTTTTTTTGCCTTCAGGATAATGACTGATTAATTCGTTGATGCGTGTCATCAAAGATTCGGTCATGTTTATTTCTTGTTGGATATGTGTTTTTTCCATAATTATTATGCGTCTAATTCTCCTGCAATTACATTTAAACTGGATAATATTACAATAGCATCCGATAACATTCCGCCTTTAATCATTTCGGTATACGCTTGGTAGTAAATAAAACAAGGTCTTCTAAAATGTAAACGATAGGGTGTTCTGCTTCCGTCGGTTACTAAATAAAATCCTAATTCACCGTTACCACCTTCCACCGGATGGTAGATTTCTGCCACTGGAACTGGAACTTCACCCATCACAATTTTGAAGTGATAAATTAAACTTTCCATATTGTGGTATACGTCTTCTTTTGGAGGTAAATAATAATCGGGAACATCAGCATGTATTGGTCCTTTTGGTAATTTTGCTAATGCCTGACGAATGATACTTAAACTTTCCCAAACTTCAGCATTACGAACGCAAAAACGATCGTATGTATCGCCAGATTTTCCAACAGGAATATCAAATTCAAAGTCTTCGTAAGAGGAGTAAGGTTGTGCTTTTCTAACATCATAATCAATTCCTGCAGCACGTAAATTAGGGCCAGTTAAACCGTATTGCATTGCGCTTTCGGCAGTTATTGGGCCAACGTTAACCGTTCTGTCAATGAAAATTCTATTTCTTTCAAATAGATTTTCAAATTCTTTCCAAGCAACCGGAAAATCAGTTAAAAATGTATCTAATTTTTTGAAAGCATCTTCGGACCAATCTCTTTCGAAACCGCCAATTCTACCCATATTTGTTGTAAGTCGAGCACCACAAATTTCTTCGTAGATTTCGTAAATTTTTTCACGGAATTGGAATACATAAAGGAAGCCAGTATAAGCTCCTGTATCTACTCCTAGTATAGAATTACAAATTAAGTGGTCGGAGATACGCGCCAATTCCATTACAATTACTCTAAGATATTGCGCTCTTTTAGGAACTTCAATTTCTAATAGTTTTTCCACCGTCATCCACCACGCCATGTTATTGATAGGAGAAGAACAATAGTTCATTCTATCGGTCAATACATTTACTTGGTAAAACGGGCGGTTTTCTGCAATTTTTTCAAAAGCACGGTGTATATAACCAATGGTTGGTTCTGCATCAATAATACGTTCGCCATCCATCAACAAGATATTTTGAAAAATCCCATGTGTAGCTGGGTGTGTTGGACCAAGATTTAATATGGACAGTTCGCTTCCGTCTTCGTTGCGAGTTTGTTCAATAACTTTGGCATATCGATGCTCGGGTAATAATAATAAGTCTGACATTCTATAATGTTGAATTATTTATTTTGTTTTCTATTTCTATTTTAAGACTTGGAATATGATTTATAATGATACTCCAAATGTTTTAATCAGATATGCTATCGTAAGCATGGATGATTTGGTTTCTTAATCCAATTATTCTGCGGGCATTAGTAATTTGAATTTCAGAATTTTCTTTTAAAACTCTACTTACTTCCTCCCCAATTATTTCTAAATTTCTTTCTATTCCTCTTTTTAACAAAGCATTATTACTATAATTTGAAAAAGTTTTTTCTTCTTTTAACAGAAAGCTGTCTATTTCTTCAATAGCTAATTTTATATCAAATAATGACTTTAAAACTTTCTCATCCATAAATCAGCTGTTTTTCTCTATCAACAACTTTTCTGAATATTGGATTTTTTATTGCTTGATTTTCAACTAAATCAATAGGTCTATCAAATAACAATTCTACTTTTTCCTTAAAATCCATGTAATTGTCAAAATAATCTTTTAAATCTATTGTCGAAAATTGAATCAACATATCAATATCGCTTTCATCATTAAATTTTTCAGTTAATATAGAACCAAACAAATACAATTGTTTTACATGGTGGTCCATGCAAAGCTTATCTAGTTTTTGTTTTTCTATCAACGTCATTTGTTATAACTTTTGTGCTGTTCTTCCAAAGAAACGATCGTCTTTATCGGTTCTTCCACTGTCTTCCATTGGGAATTCTTTTCGCATCGGGAAAGACACCATTTCATCCATATTTAAAATACGTTTCAATTGTGGATGCCCTTTGAATACAATTCCGTAAAAATCCCAAGTTTCTCTTTCCATCCAATTGGCGCAAAGAAATAAGTCTATGATTGTATTTACTTCTGGATTTTCACCAGATAAATACGTAGTGACTCTTACTCTTACATTTTCAACCCAATTATGCAAATGGTATACTACTGCGAATTGATGAT
>CANGCT010000182.1 GCA_947452415.1 Flavobacteriaceae bacterium | reverse complement strand
TGTCAAAATTAAAGACAAGTTGGAGCGCTACCAAGAATTGTATGATGCCAGCCAACGCTTGATTTATATTGGACAAAAGGTGGACGATATTTCGGAGACCTACTTTAATAATAAGGATAAGAAAGTGCTGATTGGCGATTTGCTTAAAATAGTGGAGATTGAGAATAGCAAACGAAGAAAAGTTTCGGTTAAGGAAAAGAAAGTTCAAGAAGTTATTCAGAAAAAAATTGTGGAGGAAGTTACCGTTAAGGTAGAAGAAATTCGGAAGGAAAAGAAAGAGAAAAAAATCAAGGCAGCATTAGTGCCCGAAAAACCTAAAATGGCTCTTAAAATCGGTGATCGTGTGCGAATGCACGATGGTAAAGCAATTGGTACTTTAGAAAAAATAGAAAAGAATAAAGTGGTGGTTAATTATGGTGTCTTTACTTCTAAAGTGAGTTTGGATTTACTGGAATTTGTGGAGCGCCCGAAGTAAGAATACTATATTACCTAACTAAAATTTTATACCAAAATTATAAAATACCCCGTGAAATTATAAAATTATGCCATCTGCAATGTTGTAGATGGCATTTCCATTTAATTTTATAACAAAAATTATAAAATTATGCCGAAACTTTATAATTTTTTATCTCGAATTAAAAAATTATGCCACCGTCAATGTTGTAGATGGCATTTCCATTTAATTTTATACCAAAAATTATAAAATTATGCCATCGGCAATGATGTAGATGCCATCGTCATATATAATTATGGCATCGTCAAAGTTGTATATGGCAGCAACAAGTAATTTATGGCAGTTATAACCTTGTTTGTTTGAAGTTTAATTTCTTTGTGGGCACGGATTGCAAATCCCCCACGCTCGTGCGAGCTTCTAGCTCGTACCCACAAACATAATCAATTAATATCTATTTATAATAATCTGTTTGTTATTACCATAGCTTTTTGCAATACACATTAAACTACAACTTTTTTGTAGTTTGTTTTATTTGCTTTGCGGGTACGAGCTAGAAGCTCGCACTAGCGATGCGGGTTAATTCTGCTCGCGCCAGCTGGGGGTAATGACGACCAAACTATCTTAGGATTAAGTATAAATATGTGAACTTATTTAGGACGAGACACGGTTTTTCTTATTTCCTATCACTCAGAATCATACTTATGTTTAAGGCTTTTAATTCCTTTACAAATGATAAAGAATCTAATCCAACAATCGAATCTTTTTCAGACTTGTCAATTATCCAATACAATTCAGTTTCTTTATTATCAACATTTGATATGCTTTTGGCTATAATGAAATTTTTATCAAAATTGTATTTTACAACTTCTTGCGGAACAATAGTAACTCCAAAATTCTTTTTTTCCTTTCCTAAAAGAATTTGCGATTCACTTCCATCACCAAGATAATAATATCCATTTCCTAAATTTTCTGTATTGCTAGTATGATTATAAACGCATGTAAAGCAAAGTGAAAGAAGTATTAATGATGATAAAATCAATTTCATTTTTATTAGGTTTTATATGTGATCAGGATTGGAAATTTGCGTTATCGGGTTTTCATATCCTCTGGATATTATAGCATAGCTCTTATTGATTACCATTACTCATTTGTTTACTTTTCGCAATTAACAAGTATACCTTAAAAGGAACTTTAACTATTGGAATAAAATTTACAAATATCCAACCTCCGTTTATTTTTAAATCACGTAATCTGCGAGTTGTTACTGCCTGTATAGGAATGAACGTTATTAAAAGTAAAAGATAATTATAGAACATATAAATTATAGTTTCATCATTTAGACTTTTATACCTCCACGCTCGTGCGAGCTTCTAGCTCGTATCCACAAACATAATCAATTAATATCTATTTATAATAATCTGTTTGTTTTTATCATAGCTTCTTACAATACACAAAAAACTACAACTTTTTTGTAGTTTGTTTTATTTGCTTTGTAGTTACGAGCTAGAAGCTCGCACTAGCGATGCGGGTTAATTCTACTCGCGCCAGCTGGGTGGCTGCCATTATCGCTCCAAGAGTTTATTCCATTAGATTTCAAATAATAAATAAATTGTTCAATATCATTTAATAATTTTTCTGAACTCAAAGCCTTACGTTTTGAGCGATCATAAAGTATAGCAATTCCAACATCATATTGAACATTTTGATTTCCAAACATTTTTTTTAAATCATTTATATTTAATTGTTCAACTTTATCTAAGTTAGCGTCTACAATAACTCTAACTATTCCTTTTTCCATTTCGATATTCACTAGATAATCGTTATGAATACCAGTTAATATTGGTCCTGACATAAGAAATTTACTTTTTGTTGCAGAGAAAGACTTTTTAAAATTTAATTTTAAAAGTTGGGCGAAAGGTTCATTGTCAAATATTTTATTTGTCATTTTAAATGCCATTACTTCAAATAAGGAACTGAAGAATGTCGCGACAAACGGCAAAATTAATATTGATATTAAATATCCAAACATTTTTGTTTCGATGTTTAATGTTTGTGATATAATATAAAAGTATATTGTCCAAAGAGTTGAAAACATTATTGCAAATCCAATAATTTGAAAAATAAATTTGTGTCGGTTTAATATGAAATATTCTCTCATGGTTTTTTGTGGTTGCGCCTAACTTGTATATATGGCTACTTTATATCGCTTTATTCATCAAATATATACATTATTTTTATTTGTAGGAAAAGGATGCGTTACTATTTTAATAGGTTTGTTTTGAAAAACATATTTAATCATGCGATTGTTTCGCCAGTTCGCTAACGCTCGTGTCCTCCTGCGTCGGAAAGACAAGATGATGGTTATTACTAATTTCACAAAAGACATAACCTCTCTAGCCCTGACAGAAGTGGAAATCCTTTTATATATATAGCCCATGGTTTAAACCATGGGCTATATATATAAAAGATTGCAACGGATGGCAGGAATTACAATTACTAAAATGCCTACTGTTTCGCTCCAAAAAAAAGGGTTGACAATATAGTCAACCCTTTTAGTTTTATTATGAATGTGTTACCAAATTACCACTCG
>CANGCT010000181.1 GCA_947452415.1 Flavobacteriaceae bacterium | reverse complement strand
CAACGTATTTTACGCATTTCGGAAACGGATGAAGTAGAAGAAAATATTGCAATTAATACTCTAGGTACTATCATTCATGGTGCTTTAGAAGAATTATACAAACCTTTAATTGGTAAGATTTTAATTGAAAATGACATTAAAATTTGTATTAAAAATATCGATGAAGAGGTTTTAAAACAATTCAAAAAAGAATATAAAGAAGGCGATATTAAAAAAGGAAGAAACCTTTTGGCGTATGAAGTTGCCAAACGCAACGTGCTTAATTTTTTGAAAACCGAATTAGAAGCCATTCAAAAAGGAGACCAAATTCAGATTATTGCTTTAGAATCTAAATTAGAACGCGTTTTAGAACATCCAAATTTGCCTTTTCCTGTGAAAATTGCCGGTAATGTGGATCGAATTGAAAACCGAAACGGAAGAATCCGAATCATCGATTATAAAACGGGGAAAGTAGAGAAGGGGAGTGTCACTCTTAAATCTTGGAAAGGCTTAACCGAAGATATTAGTAGTGATAAAATCATTCAAATTCTTGCCTACGCTTTTATGTACGAACCACAATCGAATGGTTTAGAAATGGAAGCCGGAATTATTTCCTTCAAAAACTTAAAATCAGGATTTTTAGCATTTAATTTTAAAGTTTCTAAAGAAGTTGTGGAAGTTATTTCTCCCGAAATCATGTCTAATTATTTAGAAGAAATTGTAGTTTTATTGAATGAAATATTGAATGTGGATGTGGCATTTGAAGAGAAAGTTTAACCACAAAGACACAAAGTTTACGCAAAGTACTCAAAGAAATTATATCACAAAAGCTTCGCAAACTTTGTGTTTTCCTTATTGTCTTTGCAGTTAAACATTTTTAAAAAACTCCAATAAAACCCTCTGTAACTTGTTTTTGTTTTCAATGTGACTCATGTGCCCATCGGGGAAAGATGTTAGTTTTACTGGTGTGCCAACTATTTGTTCCAGGTTGTCTTCATAAATTAATACACCATCCTTTTTTCCTAGTACCAACTGAATAGGATATTTAGCAAAGTGCAAAATCACCTCTCGATCTTTCCGGATTTTCATTCCTTCTAGAGATGCAACAACTCCTTGTAACGGCGTTTTTAAGGCCTCATTTTTTACGTTTTCAACAGCATCCGCCAATAGTTCGCGATTGTCCTCACTAAATAAATTTCCAATACTCATTCGCACAAAAGCAGCAAAATTTTGCTTCACAGCAACTATAGCGCGGTCTCTATTTTTTTTACGTTCTGCACTATCGGCACGAGAAGTAGAGTTTAATAATACTAAACCTTTCATAGCATCGGGATACAATTCGGCGAAAGCCAAAGCAATATATCCACCCATAGAATGCCCTACTAAAACGGCTTTCCGGATTTTTAATTCGTGTAACACGGCATGCACCATATCGGCTTGGTCTTCCATAGAATGCACATATCCTAAACACTCGGTTTGCCCATGACCTAATAAGTCTATAGTTACCACCCGATTTTTTTTGGAAAATTCTGGTACAAAAGCATCCCACATGGTTTGATTTTCTAAAAAGCCATGTAGCAAAACCACAGCCGTACCTTTTCCTTGGTCGGTGTAAGAGATTTTAGTGTTTTTGTAATGGAGAATTTTCATAGTCGCAAAATTATGACTTTAATTTTCTAAAAGGGAAAAGAAAATTTAACATTTTAAGACAATAAAGCCATTGTTTTTGTAAAACATATTTCAGTAACTTTGATAAAAATAGGATTATGGATTTAGCCACACAAAAAAATGATTTAATTAAATGGATTCATACCATTGAAGATGCTACTATTTTAAATAAATTAGAATCTATTAAATTAGAAGAAACTTTTGATTTTGATAGAGAATGGGAAAGAAGTATTTCTGGTGATGAGTTGCGAGAACGAACCAAAAAACATTTAATGTCCTTGCCTTGGAAAAAATAACAGTTCAATATTTGCCAGAAATTGAAATCTTTATTAATAATTTAAGTGATGTTCTTTTTAAAAAGGAATATTTTTCTTTTTATGAATATGCAGAAAATTATGTAGATCAATTAACTTTTTTCATTGAAAAAGAAATGATTAATTTCCCACATAAAGCAACTCCAAAAGCACTAAAAAAATTCGGATCTAATTATTCTTTTTACAAAGCAAATAACAGAACTACTTGGTATATTTTCTTTGAAAAAAAGGCTAATCGCTATTTGATAACTTACCTAACTAACAATCACTTCAAAGATTTAAACGATTTATAAAAAGGTTTTTCTAAAATAATTTTAATCAAAAAAGGCACAAATTGAAAATATTTTGTGCCTTTTTGAGTTTTTATAATTTTTTTTATTGAGAATGTTAATGCTTATCGTAGGTCTTCGAATTTCTTCTTATGTAATCAACCAACTCATTAAGCATTGCATTATTAACTTTTTCAGGCAAATATTTGGTCCCTGCAGAAATTCCAATATAATTAGTTTTTTCTTCTCCCTCAACTTCAAAAATTGCTTTTCCATTTGGAATTGAAATGACAATTAATCTTGTACTCCTATCTTCATTTCTTACGGATTGAAAAACATAAATAAATTTCTTATAATTTTTATAAATATATTCTGCACCTTCTTTAGAGTCGAAGTTATATTTTGTAGGATCTAATCCCGATTCTTTAATTTCTTTTTTAAACTCTTTTTCCGTCATTATTTTAGTAAAGTAATTTATTTCTTCAAGTTCTTTTCTAAAATGACCGCCTGGAATAATTGCTATTTCTTTAAAATCATCCAAATTAATAGTATCATTTATAGTTACATTTGCTTTTAAGTCTGTTTTAAAAAGTTGTTTACTTTTATCCTGACTTAATCCTACAATTGTAAAAAACAGCAATGAAAAGGTTATTATTTGTTTCATTTTTCTAAATTTAAGAATTCATCAAACTCTCAATTTCTTCCACTTCAATCGGGATGTTTCGCATTAAGTTAAAGGCTTCACCTTTTTCTTGAATTACCATATCGTCTTCAATACGAATTCCGAAACCTTCTGCCGGAATGTAAATTCCTGGTTCTACAGTGAACACCATATTGGCTTGCATAGGTTCGTGTAACAATCCAT
>CANGCT010000180.1 GCA_947452415.1 Flavobacteriaceae bacterium | reverse complement strand
TTTTTGCCACGAATTTCACTAAAATCACTAATTCTATTTGTAAATATTTCATGTAAAATCATTGCAAAGCAATGAAATTAGTGAAATTTAAATAATTTGATACAAAATTTGTGCATTTCATGAAATTCGTGGCTGAAATATACGGATTGCAGATTATTTAAAGATTAATTACTCTAAAACACGAAGGATTTTTTTGAAATTATCTTCGGGTAAATGGCATTTGCTAAAAAGAGCAAAGTCTTTATTGGTTTGTTGTATCCAAGAAATATTCGGATTGATGTATTGGTCTTTGTATTTCTTGTGGATGTCTTTGGCTTCCGATAATCTATCAGTGAAAATGTACAAATGTGCGAATTGCAATTGCAAATTAATATCAGTTGCATCTTTAGTAATAGCCTCATTTAAAACTTTTTCGGCTTTGTCGAATTGTTTAGAAAGGATATAATAGTTCGCTAGAGTAGCATAGTCTATAGATTCTGCTCTATTCTTACTAATCAACTCCGATTGAATGATGGTAATGGCATCGTCAAATTTACCTTGGTTGATGGCTGCATTAGCACGATCTCTAAAAAGGCCGTAGTATTTTTTTTCTTCCCCAGTTTTTTTCAAAGCCTCTTCAGTAACCGATTCAATGCTGGTACTTCTCTCAATTGGGATTAAGTTGGAGAATTCTTTATAGGTGTATTTTTGGGATAATTTTTCTAAGAAGGCAGCAGAGAAAGTCTCTTTGTTAGTCAGTAAAGTATAAACCTTTAAAGTTTTACTTAAAGTGATGATTTCATTTTTGGTCTCTGAATTCCAACCACGACTTGCTTTGGTATCTACCCATGGCACGACTTCTAAAATTACTTTTTCGCTCATTACCCAATTGTCACTTTGAATGGCAAAATATAAGTTTTGGGTTTTTAAAGTCATGCAATCGGAACCTTTCATTTTTAAAATTCGGGCTTCTTTATTAATGGGTGTATCTTGAATTAAACAAGCATTGGTAGTTTTACCAGTAGTTAGAAATACATCTGAAATTTTAGGATCGGTAAAAATTGCGTATTTGCATTTATCGTCTCCGGATATAGTGGAGGCTAAAAACACGGCTCCTGCAGCACCTTGGCTGATGCCTGTTGGATCGGGAATTGCTTTTAATACCGAAACTAGACTAGAGGAAAGTTTTTGATTATCGTCTAGCAAGGTGATTCTGTAAACTACTTCAGTGGTTCCTTCGGGGAAGTCGGCAGTTTTAAGTACTTTTTTCTCGCCTGCGCGAAGGCTTATGGTTTCGTTGGTGGTTCTTATGTTGTCCCAATAGCCTTCTTTGGATTGTGCTGTTGCTAGTACAAAAGACATAAGTGGTAGTATAAAATAGATTTTCTTAAGCATTTTATTTTTATTCAATACGATTACTAATTAGCCCCGGGTGGAGTGGAAATCCTGGCCTTGCGGAATATAATTTCCGGTGGAATTGTTTCGTTCTTCGCAAGGCCAGATTGCAACGGAAAACGGGAATTACCATTACTGCAATACGCGTGCCATTCGCTCCTAAAGAACAATACTATCTCCAATTTCGAGCAACATTAGGTCTTTTCCAGCATCAAAGAATTTCTTTTTGGCTTGGTCGTGGTTAATTTCAATGTAGCCAAAGGTGTCGTAGTGAACGCCCAGCACTTTATCGCAAGCCACAAAATCGGCTGCAATAATAGCATCTTCAACATCCATTGTGAAATTGTTGCCGATGGAAAGGATGGCTAGATCGAGTTTGGTGCGCATGGGAATGAGTTTCATGTCCATGGTAAGGGCGGTGTCGCCTGAAATGTAAATGTTTTTGTGTTCGCCTTCAATAACAAAACCAGCAGGATTACCGCCATAGGAACCGTCTGGAAAGGAACTGGAGTGGATGGCGCTAACCATTTTTACTTTTCCGAAATCAAATTGCCAACTTCCGCCATGGTTCATGGGGTGGTATTGTAGGCCTTTATTGCCAAAATGCACCGCCACTTCATAATTGGAAACAATTACGGCATTGGTTCGCTTTGCAATGGCTTCGGCATCGAGGATGTGGTCGCTATGTGCGTGGGTTAGCAAGATATAATCTGCTTGAAGTGTATTAATATCAATGTGGCTGGCTTTGGGATTGGCAGTGATAAATGGATCTACCAAAATGTGTTTTCCGCTTACTTCAATGCCAATGCAAGCGTGCCCGTAGAAGGTTATTTTCATGGCCAATTAGTGTAATAAATGATTAAATCGGAGATAAAATAGATTAACGAAAGCGACAATAATATGGATAATAAAAAGGTGCTTAACGCTAATTTTTTTAATTCGGGATCCAATAGTTTTGGGTCTTTATTTTTGGCTACTCTTATCAGGTGCAAAATGATTGGAATATAGGCAATTAGAAAGAAATAGATGTCGAAATTGAACGTTTCCGGACTTGGATCACGGTAACTAAAATCGAAAATTAGTGCGAAAACTAGCATCAAAACCATTGCAGAAATAATTAGAATGAAATGGTATTTTTTTGCCCAAGCACCACCATTTTTAACTACGATGGTGTTTTTATTGGATTTTTTGTCGGATTCTTCATCGCGCATGTTGTTTAAATTCAACACCCCAACGCTTAGAAAACCAATTGCAGTTGCAGGAAGGAATAAAAGCCAATCTATTTGTTTGGAAAACATAAAGTAAATTCCGAAGGTGCTAACAATTCCGAAGAAAATAAAAACGAAAACATCGCCATAACCTCGGTATCCATAAGGGTTTTTACCAACCGTATAACGAATTGCAGATGCAATTGCTAGGATTCCTAAAACAAAGAAAATTATAGAATAGTATAGATATTTTCCTTTAAAAGAAAAATAAATAAGCAACATGGCAGAAACTAAGGTTAGGAATGCCGTAATAAAAATAGCATAACGCATGGCGCCAGGGGTAATCTTTCCACTCTGAATTGATCGCATTGGGCCAACCCGATCTTCGTTATCGGTGCCTTTCATTCCGTCGCCATAATCGTTGGCGAAATTGGAAAGAATTTGCAAACCAAGGGTGGTTGATAAAGCAAAAATTACAATTTTCCAATTGAAAATTCCTTGCGACATGGCGTAAAAACTACCTACTAAAATTCCGGAAACCGAAAGGGGTAGGGTGCGTACTCGTGCGGCTTCAATCCAGTGTTTCATTTTTT
>CANGCT010000179.1 GCA_947452415.1 Flavobacteriaceae bacterium | reverse complement strand
AGCCTTAGTATGGACCGTAATTTTCTTGATTTCCTATTTAGTTTTCATTCTCCTTACAGAAGGAAACTACATTTTCGGGGTTTTTAAAAATGCCACAATTAAATGGAATTTTTAACATTATATTAATTCAATAAAAAGGTACGCATTGCGTACCTTTTTTTTATTTTTGTACCACCAAATTAATAATTCTAATGAAAAAGAATTTAGTTCTCTTTGTATTGTTTATCCTTCCTATAGTTGCCTATCTATTTTTTGCGTCTGGTATTAACAGTTTTGCCAAACTTCCTACCATAACTAAAAACATTCCCGAAATAAGTTCCTGGAAAACATTAGATGATAAACCAGTAGCATTAACAGGTAAAATTACCATCCTTGGATTTATGGGGCAAGATGTATTAAAACATAAAGGCAATATTTTTAATTTATACGAAAAAATATTCGATAGAAATAAAAATTTCAAAGATTTTCAAATGGTTATGATTCTTCCCGATGGCACACAAGACCAAGTGAAAGAACTGCAAAAGGTTTTAGTAACCTTGGGCACACAAGCCGGATGGAATTTTGTTTTTGGAACTCCCGAAGAAATAAATAGTTTCTACAATAAACTAAATTTAGTAGGAAAGTTGGATGCTACTTTAGCAACTCCTAATGTTTTTATTATCGATAAAAAAAGAAACCTTCGCGGTAGAAAAGGACACGACCAAAAAGGCAAACCCGAATACAAAGAAGGGTACAACACCAAATTTGTTTCGGAACTTTATAATGAAATGACCGACGATGTTAAAATCATTCTTGCCGAATACCGCCTGGCACTAAAGAAAAATCATAATGCAACCAAAGAAATATAATTTGATATGAAAAATAAATCCTACATAGGAATTTCCTTCATAATTCTAATTTTCGGAATTATCTTTATTCCTAGAATTATTGATAGAATAAAAAACGGTTCGGTAGTGCAAAATGACCGTATGAGTCTTTCTAACGAAATGGTGAAAGAAGAGGCATTAGTAAAAATTGGACCTGCGCCAAAATTTGAATTGACTGATCAAAATAATATCAAAATATCCAATAAAGATTATGCTGGAAAAGTATATGTAATGGAGTTTTTCTTTTCAACCTGTCCATCTATTTGTCCAATTATGAATAAGAATATGGTAGAAGTAGAGAAAGCATTTTCTGCAGAGCAAAACTTTGGTATTGCTTCGGTTACCATAAATCCGGATAATGATACTCCCGAAGTCTTGAAAGCACATGCTAAAAAACTTGGCATAACGGCTCCTAACTGGCATTTTCTTACAGGAGATAAAGATTATATTTTTAATTTAGCCAACAAAGGATTTAACCTTTATGTAGGAGAAAACAATAAAGCAATAGGAAACTTTGAACATTCTGGACTTTTTGCTCTTATCGATAAAAATGGGAATATTCGTTGTAGAAAAGACAAACAAGGAAACCCAATTTTATATTATGATGGATTGGAACAACCAGGAGTTACAGCAATAAAAGAAGATATTAAAATACTATTAAAAGAATAATCATGAAAAATACTACTGTAGAAAAAAAATTTAAAACCCCAATTATTATCGTTTCTGTTGTAATTCCACTGGCAGTGGTATTGCTTTTTAGCATCCGATTAAAAGATTTTGGAATAAATGTAGAGCCACTTTCGTTCTTGCCTCCAATCTATGCTGCAATAAACGGGATAACGGCACTATTATTAATTTTAGGAGTGCTCGCCATCAAGAAAGGCAACCGTGCTTTACATCACAAATTAATGACCTCGGCAATTGCTTGTTCTTTGGCTTTTTTATTGATGTATGTGGCCTATCACATGACTGCAGAATCTACAAAATTTGGTGGCGAAGGAGTAATAAAAGGAATTTATTATTTCTTGTTAATTACCCATATTATTTTATCTGTAACAATCATTCCGTTAGTATTGTTTACTTATGTTCGCGCTTTGTCGGGAGATTTTGACAGACATAAAAAATTGGCAAGAATTACATTTCCGCTTTGGTTATATGTTGCTGTAACAGGCGTTATAGTTTATCTTATGATTGCTCCTTATTATGTTTAAAATAAATTTAGAACAAAGAAAAGAGAAAATAGAAAATAGAAGATCCTCAATTAATGGAAAATTGATCTATGTTCTATTTTCTATTTTCTATTCTCTCCAAATAAATGCCCAATGCGCCATGTGTCGTGCATCTTTAGAAAGCGAAGGCAATACCACCAAAGCCGAAGCAGTAAACGATGGTATCGTGTATCTTATGGTTATCCCTTATGTATTAGTGGGAGTTGTAGGTGTTGTGGTTTATAGAATGTATTCTAAAAGAAAGTAATAGTTCTATACTAATTAAAACGTTTTAAAATCGATACCCAATATTGATGTCGCCTCTAAAAAAAGCATCAGGTGCTACTTTAGAATTTCCTAAAGTTCTTCCAGCTCCAGCTAATAATTCCAATACAAAACCGGAGTGGTTAACCCATTTTTTTCCTAAAGAAATTCCCAAGGCACCAGCAGTAAATTTTTCTGGCACATAGCTATAATAAACTGAATTGTGGATTTCATTTTTACCACTTACATATTTTGCAAATCCTTCAACAAAAAAACCTTTTGCACCGTATTCTTGCGTTTCTTGAAAATAAAATCGAGCAAATGGTGTAATAGAAAAATCTTCGTTATAACTGTTGTCGCTTTGCAAATTCAAAAGTAGGGAACTACCAAAAGTGAAATCTTTCGAATAAATATATTCGTAGGTTCCTTCAAAAATAGGTCCGGCCAACATTTTAATAGCACCAAATTTTACTTCGTGCTTTTTACTGTCAAAATCCTTAGTCTTTTTTTCTTGACTTTGGCAAACAAATGCGATAAGAAGGGGCAAAACAAAAAGTAATTTTCTCATAGTTTTATAGTTTTAGTATTTCAAATATAACGAAAACATTCTATCGTTTAGTATATTTAACAATTCATCTAATGACTTTTATTCTTGTAATGCATCCCAGCCCCTAGCTTTCAAAGGAATTTTAGTATCGGCACGAGTGATTAAATGAATGCCTTCACTTTCTTGTGTCATGTGCCCAATAATAGTGAAATTAGGATTTCCTTTTATTTTTTCAAAATCTCCCATCCCTATAGTAAACAACAATTCGTAATCTTCACCACCGTTTATGGCCATTGTGGTGCTGTCTACATT
>CANGCT010000178.1 GCA_947452415.1 Flavobacteriaceae bacterium | reverse complement strand
TCAATTGCCGATTGGTTTCGCATGTACCAAGCAATTTCGTCTAGGTTCACACACAGCATTTTGGCAATTGCAGTAGCCCAACTTCCTCCACCTATTACGGCAAACTTTGGAATAGTATTCATTTCTATATTGTTTGAAAAATCAAAAATACTCTTTTTTTATGGCATTCCCAAAAGCGAGTGGGTTCTTAATGTAATATTAGGACAAAATCATTTTAACTTAAATTTATGACAATCAACACAATAACAAAAAACTTTGTTCGTTATTATTGTAGAAAGATTGTTAGATTGTCTTTCTATATTAAGGGTTTAATATTTTTTGGTTTAAAAAAGGCGTTCCTGAAATAATTTTCGGAACGCCTTTTGATTTTGTGCTGTTAAAAATTAGTAACTCATCTCAACAATTTCTTTCACTTTTTCTAAAGTGATATTTTGTTTTTCGCCCATTGCTAACCAGCCTCTTTCTTTAAAACGATTTACAATAAAATCGGCAGTTTCTTTATAGTTTTCTGTGTTTTCAGACAACTTGGTTTTCATTCCCATAGTATGGAAAAATTCGACCGTTTTTTCAATGGCTTGGTGCGCAATAGCATCTATTGAATCTCCGGTAAGATTCCAAACGCGTTGCCCGTATTGTGCTAGTTTTTCTTTTTTAGTTTCAAACATTACTTTATATAAGTTTGGCCCTATAATTGCCAAGGTTCTTGCATGGTCAATTTCGTATAAAGCCGTCAATTCGTGACCAATCATGTGGGTTGCCCAATCACTCGGAACCCCTTTTTGAATCAGTCCGTTTAACGCCATGGTAGCACTCCAAACAAAATTGGAAGCTAATTTATAATCGGAAGGGTTTTCTACCACACTTGGTCCAACTTCAATTAAGGTTTGCAAAATGCTTTCTGACAATCGGTCTTGCAATAAGGCATCGTGCTTGTAGGTCATGTATTGTTCCATTACGTGGGTAAAGGCATCAATTACACCGTTTTGCAACTGTCTTTTTGGTAAAGATATAATCACAGTTGGATCTACAATTGAGAATTTTGGAAACAAAGCACTTCCGCCAAGGGTAAGTTTTTCTTGAGTGGCACCAATAGTTACTACTGCACCTGAGTTCATTTCAGATCCAGTTGCAGGCAACGTTAATACCGTTCCAAACGGAATAACTTTGGATAAATCGGTGAAAAGAATTCGTTTTTTAAGAATATCGGCTTCTTCTCCTTCAAAGTTAACGGCAGCCGAAATAAATTTCACGCCATCAATAACGCTTCCACCACCAACGGCTAAAATGAAAGTAATTTTTTGTTCGCGAATAATATGAACCGCTTTCATCAAGGTTTCAAATCTTGGGTTAGGTTCGATACCACCAAATTCAATAAAATCAAAACCGGTTAATGCAGTTTTAACTTGATTGTAAACACCATTTTTAAAAATACTTCCACCACCATAAGCCACTAAAATTTTGGCGTCTTTTGGTACTAAAGTAGTTAGTTTTTCTGTTTGTCCTTTGCCAAAAATATAATTGACCGGATTGTACAATTCGAAGTTGTTCATTTGTAATTTATTTTAGATTACAAAATTACAAAAGGTTTTTTGGAACGAGTGGTAAAGGAATGTTAAGTTTACTTCTTGTAAAAATTATTGTGATCTACATATTCCCAGACCTTTTCAGACAACAGAGGCCGAATATTTTTTTTGTTTTTGATGTTTTCCCGAATAAAAGTTGAGGAAATTTCAACAATTGGAGCATTAATTTTATGAATCCTAGGATGGCTTTTCAAATCTAAATTTTCACTTTCTTCCGAAATTCTTGGGTAAATATAAATATCGTGATTTTCAAGGATGTATTCGTGATTTTTCCATTTATGCAAGGACTTTAAGTTGTCATCACCCATAATTAAGGAAAATTCGTGTTGTGGATAATGATCTTTTAAATGTGCTAACGTATTTACAGTATAATTGGGTTGTGGCAATTTGAATTCAATATCCGAAGGTTTAATTTTAGGATACTCTTCGGTTGCTAATTGTACCAGATGCAAACGTTGGTAATCGTTTAATAAAGTATTTTTTTGCTTTTGCGGATTGTGAGGGGTAACCACCATCCAAATCTGTTCCAAATAAGAATATTCCGCCAGGTGATTAGCAATAATAAGGTGGCCCACATGAATGGGGTTAAAGGTTCCGAAATAGAGTCCGATTTTCATTTTTTTATCTGTAGAGACGCGATTTATCGCGTCTCTTTATTGTTTATACCATGATTTAAGTCGCGATTTATCGCATCTCTTTATTGTTTGTACGATAATTCAAGACGCGATTTATCGCGTCTCTTTATTGTTTATACCATGATTTAAGTCGCGATTAATCACGTCTCTTTATTGTTTATACCATGATTTAAGTCGCGATTAATCACGTCTCTTTATTGTTTATACCATGATTTAAGACGCGATAAATCGCGTCTCTACCGGTTATTCACAAACCCTTTCACTAATTGATACGCATCTTCTTTGGCTACATCCAAATCATAATTTTTAATTATTTTATCAAATTGTGGAGCCGTTGCCAATTCCACGTGGGCTTTAGCAATTCGCATGTTGATTTTATCATCGCTTTCAGTAGAACGTTCTTTCAGACGGCGTTTTAGTTCGTCCACACTTGGAGGCTTAACAAAAACAGCCAATGTTTCTTCTGGAAATTTCGATTTAATTCGCAATCCGCCAGCAACATCAATATCAAATATCACGTTTTTGCCTTTGGCCCATATGCGTTCCACTTCACTTTTTAAAGTTCCGTAAAAATTATCGCGATAGACTTCTTCCCATTCTATAAAATCATCTGCTTTTATGTGTTTTTTAAAATCTTCAATAGACATGAAATAGTAGTCTTTTCCATCCACTTCTTGCCCACGGCGCTCCCGTGTTGCGGCTGAAATGGAGAATTCCAAATTCAAATCATCTTTGGTAAGTAAATGCCTTACTATGGTTGTTTTTCCTGAGCCCGATGGCGCTGAGAATACTAATAATTTTCCTTTATTCATTTTTTAGTGATTAGTGAATAGTGATTAGTAATTAGCGCTATTCACTAATTATTAATCACTAATTACTTATAAAACATTAAGCACTTGCTCTTTAATTTTCTCCAATTCATCTTTCATCATCACTACCAATTTTTGCATTTCGGTGTGGTTGGATTTAGATCCCATGGTATTGATTTCGCGTCCCATTTCT
>CANGCT010000177.1 GCA_947452415.1 Flavobacteriaceae bacterium | reverse complement strand
TGCTAAATGTTACTCCCCTAGCCCTGATTGAAGTGAAAATCCTGGCTTGGCGAGAATATAAAGCTACTTTAAATCGATTCGCCAAGCGCCAAGACAGATTGTAACGAAAAGCAGGAAACCTGTTTGTAAAAAAGCCCCGAAGTTTCGCTGCAAAAAAATACTTTTATATATTATACCTATTATCTATTGTATGTCTTTTGTTAATCTTCTATATTTGCAGTCCATAAAATTTTAGGAATGATAAAGATTACTCTACCAGATGGTTCGGTTAAGGAGTTTGAGAATGGCTCAACTCCTATGGATATTGCGAAAAGTATAAGTGAAGGATTGGCTCGAAATGTAATTTCGGCTGATTTTAATGGCACGACTATAGAAACCTCGACGGAATTAACGACCGATGGTTCTTTAGTATTGTATACTTGGAATGATAAAGAAGGTAAAAAAGCATTCTGGCATTCTACTTCGCATGTAATGGCTCAGGTACTGGAAGAAAAATTTAAGGGAATCAAATTAACCTTAGGACCTGCAATTGAAAATGGGTTTTACTATGATGTGGATTTTGGTGATAACAAAATATCCGATGCTGATTTTAAAGCAATTGAGGATCGCGTTTTAGAAATTTCTAGAGAGAAGCATGAGTTTAAAATGCGTCCTGTCTCTAAAGCGGAAGCATTAGAAGCATACAAAAACAACGAATACAAAACAGAATTAATATCAAATTTAGAAGACGGTACGATTACTTTTTGTGATCATGCTAACTTTTTTGATTTGTGTCGTGGTGGTCACATTCCAAATACAGGAATTATCAAAGCTATGAAAGTGATGAGTGTGGCTGGAGCTTATTGGCGTGGTGATGAAAAGAACAAACAGTTAACGCGAGTTTATGGAGTTTCATTTCCGAAACAAAAAGATTTAACTGAGTATCTGGAATTGCTAGAAGAAGCAAAAAGAAGAGACCACAGAAAGCTAGGTAAAGAATTAGATTTATTTGCTTTTTCAACCAAGGTAGGACAAGGATTGCCATTGTGGTTACCTAAAGGTGCTGCTTTACGCGATAGATTGGAGCAATTTTTGAAAAGAGCTCAGAAAAAAGCAGGATACGAACAAGTTGTTACTCCGCATATTGGACAAAAAGAATTGTATGTAACTTCTGGTCATTATGCAAAATATGGAGCAGATAGCTTTCAACCAATAAATACTCCAGCCGAAGGCGAAGAGTTTTTATTAAAACCGATGAACTGCCCTCACCACTGTGAAATATATAATACGAAGCCTTGGTCATATAAAGATTTACCAAAACGCTATGCAGAATTTGGTACCGTTTACAGATACGAACAAAGTGGTGAATTACACGGATTAACTCGTGTGAGAGGATTTACTCAAGATGACGCACATATTTTCTGTACACCAGATCAATTGGATAGTGAGTTTAAAAAAGTAATCGACTTGGTACTTTATGTATTTAGTTCGTTAGGGTTTGAAAACTTCACTGCTCAAATCTCATTACGCGATCAAGAAAATAGAGAAAAATATATAGGTAGCGATGAAAATTGGGAAAAAGCAGAAAATGCTATTATCAATGCAGCTCGTGATAAAGGCCTGAACACCGTTGTTGAATATGGTGAAGCAGCTTTTTATGGCCCTAAGTTGGATTTCATGGTAAAAGATGCCCTTGGAAGACAATGGCAATTAGGAACTATTCAGGTGGATTACAACTTACCAGAGCGCTTTGATTTGACATACAAAGGAGCTGATGATAAGCTACATAGACCGGTAATGATTCACCGAGCACCATTTGGATCGATGGAACGTTTTATTGCAATTTTGCTAGAACACACTGCTGGAAATTTCCCACTTTGGTTAATGCCAGAGCAAGCTATTATCCTGTCTTTGAGTGAGAAATATGAAAAATATGCAGAAAAAGTTTTAAATCTGCTAGAAAATCACGAAATTCGCGCCCTAATTGACAACCGCAACGAGACAATTGGTAAAAAAATTAGAGATGCGGAAGTTCAAAAAATGCCGTTCATGCTTATTGTTGGGGAGGATGAGGAGAAAAACGGAACTGTATCCGTTAGAAAACACGGTCAAGAAGGAAAAGGAAATATTACAGTAAAAATAGAAGATTTTGTTGCAATTGTTAACGAAGAAGTTGCCAAAACCTTAAAAACATTTGAAGTTTAACTAAAATAATAAAGCCATAGCAATTAGAAACAACAGAGGGTATCAACCTCGAGTAGAAAAAAAAGATGAACACAGAATAAATAATTTTATTCGTGTACCTGAAGTACGTCTTGTTGGAGACAATATAGAACCAGGTATTTTTAAAACTGCAGATGCAATGCGTCTTGCAGATGAACTAGAACTAGATTTAGTTGAAATTTCTCCTAATGCTGAGCCACCTGTATGTAAAATCATGGACTACAAGAAGTTCGTGTACATGCAGAAAAAACGAGACAAAGAATTAAAAGCTAAGTCTACGCAAATTGTAGTTAAAGAAATTCGTTTTGGTCCTCAAACCGATGAGCACGATTACGATTTTAAAAGAAAAAATGCTGAGAAATTCCTTAAAGAGGGATCTAAATTAAAAGCATTTGTATTTTTTAAAGGTCGATCTATCATTTATAAAGAGCAAGGTCAAATTTTATTATTAAGATTAGCTCAGGATCTTGAAGATTTTGGAAAAGTGGAAGCTTTACCCGTATTAGAAGGGAAAAGAATGATCATGTATATTGCTCCAAAAAAGAAAAAATAGTTTCAAGTTTTAAGTTTTTGCATAGAGTTAAAAACATTAAATCTTAAACGAAAGAAAAGTAAGTAAGTTGAATTTTAAATAAATTAGGGAAATTATGCCTAAAATGAAAACAAAATCTAGTGCTAAGAAACGTTTTAAAGTTACTGGTTCTGGAAAGATTAAAAGAAAACACGCTTTCAAAAGTCACATTTTGACCAAGAAATCTAAAAAGCGTAAATTAGCTTTAACACATTCTGCATTGGTTCACAGTACAGATATGAAAAGCATTAAACAACAATTAAGAATTATATAATGTTTGTTGTTTATAGTTTGTCGTTTCTGGTTTTTTAAACCTAAATTTCAAACTTTAAACTTTAAACTTTTTATTCTTTAGGTTAAAACAAATTTAATAACCTTGGAGTATGGCTTTAAGTTCCCTTGATTAAATTCGGGACGCCTGCTACAAAAAAACAAGAAAATTATGCCAAGATCAGTAAATTCAGTTGCTAAAAGAGCAAGAAGAAAAAAGATAATGAAGCAAGCCAAAGGTTTCTTTGGTCGTCGTAAAAACGTTTGGAC
>CANGCT010000176.1 GCA_947452415.1 Flavobacteriaceae bacterium | reverse complement strand
TCCCATAAATCGAAATCTTTAAAAAATTGTTGGCGTCTTGGCGATCCTGATGCTAGGATGATTTTATGTGCTTTAGGCATGGTGTTTAATATTAAATGTAATTACCCAAATAGATAAAATTCCGAAGAAAATGATCCATTTCAAAAGCGTGCTTATTTGCTGAAAATCTTTTTTTTCTTTGGCATTCCAAATGCGAATCAAACCGAAAATCATAGGTGCAATTACCAAAACCATTAGGTAAAAAATACTATAATACAAGTTATTCGGAAACAAGTAATTATTTATATAATAGAATAAATATAAGGTAGGCAAAAGTAAAAGTGCAAATGCTATTTTAGTTGTTTTATTAGTTCCAATTAAAATAGGTAATGTTTTCATTTCTTCAAGTTTATCGCCTTCTATGTCTTGAATGTCTTTGATGATTTCACGAACTAGATTGATGCTGAAAGCAAATTTGGCGTAGTCAAATAATATTGAAAAAGCCAATGCCATTTGCTGTTGGTTGCTTTCAAAAGTATTTGGGAAAATGTCAAATATTCCGATGATAATTACACTAAAAGCAAGCAAGGCGGCAATAAGAATATTACCAACCACCGCAATTTGTTTTAATGTGCTAGCGTACAAATAGAGTAGGGTTGCAACCAAAACAAATAGTATAGCAAAATTAGGGTGCGAAATAGAATTGGCTAATACAAATCCGCAGGCAACTCCCGAAATAGTTAGACCTGCATAAATATTATAAGCAGTAGATTCTGAAATATAAGTCCCAATAATTACTTTGTTGGGCTTGTTATGTTGATCGGTTTCTTGGTCGAATATATCGTTTATAACATAGCCACCAGCAGCAATAAGTACCGTTGCCAATATTAATAAAGCGTATTGCCAATAAAAAAGTGACAACGGAATGTTTATTTGTTCTAAATATCCAAACCTAATAATTAACTGCATTAGGGCTAGTAGAAGTAGGTTTTTGTAACGTATTAATTGTAGGAATTTCATAGGTTTAGTGTTCAGTGCTCAGTATTCAGTGTTCAGTTATTCTTTTACCCCAAATTTTTTTGGGTTTAAAATCATATAATTTATTAGTTTTCCAACTTCTTCAGAATCTTTTAATAAATCGAAATAAATTTCGTTAGTTATATATTCACACTCTAAAGAATAGGCCAGCCATACTTGTGTTTCTGAGTTTTCAGCATCCGAATCGGTTAGTTTACTGTGAAAATGTTTTGGATAATCTCTTTTTCTGTATGCCTCAGCAATATTTGCCGAAACACTTCTAGAAGAGCGTCTTATTTGGTCAGTTAAAGAATAAATTTCTTCTTTTGGAAATGATTTTGTAACTCTAAATATTTTCATTGCTACCATAAATGACTTTTGATAAGCCAATAAATCCTGAAATCTCATTTTATGTTATTTTAATATATTGAACTCTAATTTTTTTCAAAGCAAACTAAATAACTGGACACTGCTTGCATTCATTTTTTTTAAACTGAACACTGATCACTGATTACTGATTACTGACCACTGCAAACTAATCATGCTTCCCATTATAATACAAATGCCACTTCCCTTGTACTTTCATGACTTGTTCAATCACATCTCTAACAGCACCTTTACCGCCATTTTTGTGGGAAATGTATTTAGATATTTCCTTAATTTCCGGACTAGAATCTTGCGGACAAGTTGGCAAACCTACCAATTTCATAACGTGGTAATCTGGAATGTCGTCGCCCATATATAAAACATTTTCAGGTTTTATATTGTATAATTCGGTGTATTCTTTAAAGGTTTCGACTTTGTTTGGTGAAGCCAAATGAATATCGTGAATGCCTAGATTTCTTAAACGAATGCGAACGCCTTCATTATTTCCGCCCGAAATGATGCAAACATTATAACCACTTTCTAAGGCTGCTTTCATGGCAAAACCATCGCGGATATTCATTATTCGTAGCATTTCTCCAGTAGGAGTAACGTGCACCGAACTATCGGTTAATACACCATCTACATCCAAAATGAAGGTGGTAATATTGTTCATTAATTCTTTATAATTTGCCATTATCAATAATAGATTTTGTTAGGATTTTGTATATTTCTTTTTGGTTTGCATCAGTTAAAGTTGCAAGATGTTTGGTTATTGTAGTAGTGTCTTTTCGTTTTGCAGGTCCGGTTTGGGCTTGCTCTGGCGAAAGAGTCGTTATTTTATTGGCCGTTTCTAAAATTAAAGGTTTTAAAATCTCAAAAGGAACCTCGTGTTCTTTGCAAATATCGTTTCCTATTTGATACAAATGATTGACAAAATTATTTACAAAAACTGCTGCCACATGCAAGGATTTTCTTTGTTCGGAAGTAATTTCAAATACCTTATCCGAAATAGCCATCGCCACTTTTTTCAATAATTGTAAATCGGCTTCGTTTTCTGTTTCCAAGCAAAGCGGAATTTCCTTAAAATTCACCTCTTTATTCTTAGTAAATGTTTGCAGCGGATAAAAAACACCTTTTCGGTTTGTAGAACTCAAGTCTTCTAGAGCAACGCTTCCTGAAGTATGCACTACTAATTTATTTGCAAAAGGAAGTTGGCTAGATACCGTTGCAATAGCATCATCGGAAACTGCAATTATATATAAATCAACTTCTTGTAATTGCTTATAATCACTTACAATTTTAGTAGGATCTACTAACTGTGAAAGGGTATTTGGATTGCGAGAATACACTTGATTCAACTCTAAATTTTCTGCTTTTGAAAAAGCCGAAATTAAATGTTGTGCTACATTTCCGGAACCAATTATACTTATGGATATCATTCGGTAAAAATATTCTTTTTTTTTGAATTTGCATTAGATTCATTTACTCAAATAAATACCACTTAAAAATGACTTAAAACCTTTTTAAATCAATTAATAATCCACAATTTTAATTACTTTTGTAATCCTTTAAATTTGGTTTATTATAAAAATTTTTCTCATGAATAAAAAAATATTTTCTTTTCTCTTTTCCACTCGATTAATGGCGGTTTTGTTTTTAACTTTTGCATTAGCAATGGGAATAGGAACCTTTATTGAGAGTTATTACAATACCGATACTGCACGAGTTTGGATCTATAATGCATGGTGGTTTGAAGTAATTATGGTGTTCTTTATGATTAATTTTGCAGGAAATATTAAACGTTACCAATTGTATAAAAAAGAAAAATGGGCAACTTTATTGTTGCACGTTTCTTTTGTATTTATCATTTTTGGTGCTTTCATAACCCGATACATTAGTTACGAAGGAATGATGCCCATTCGTGAAGGCGCTACTTCTAACCAAATGTTTTC
>CANGCT010000175.1 GCA_947452415.1 Flavobacteriaceae bacterium | reverse complement strand
CTCCGGCTTTTGTATCGGACTGTTTAGAAACTTTGGAAGAAATTGCTATGGAAGCAAAACACCAATTTATAGAACACGGCGGTACCGATTTTATGGCAATTCCTTGTATGAATGATGGTGATGAATGGTGTGGCGTTGTGGCGAATTGGGTAAAAGAGTTTCAAAGAGGATAGAAAATAGATGAAAGATAATAGACTATATAAAATACCAATTCTACTATTACTAAATTTATTTATTTTTGGTTGCAGTTCTATTAAAATTAATGATGTACAAAAAAGATTTATACTCAATGATAAAGAAAAAGATAAATATTTTTTAATAGAATATATTAATAATAACAGAACACTTATTGGAGAAGTTCCAACTTTAATTATCCATAAAAAAGATGGTCAAGAAATAATAAGATCAGATGAAGAATATAAAGCTAAATTGAAATTAAAAAAAAGAGATATTGTTAGAATCGATATCCTTTCAATTGAAAAAAGCATCCCTATATATGGTTCTGCCGGAAAAAATGGTGTATTAACTATTTCTTATTATGGAAAATCAAACTAAAACTAAATGGAACTCTACAACTACCTAAAATCCCTTCACCTCATCTTTGTAGTAACTTGGTTTGCAGGGTTGTTTTACATCGTTCGATTGTTTGTTTATCAAATAGAAGCCAACGAAAAACCATCGCCAGAAAAGGAAATTTTGCTACAACAATATAAAATAATGACGTACCGACTTTGGTATATCATTTCCTGGCCAAGCGCCATTTTAGCAAGTATTTTTGCTTTTTGGATGTTGTTTTTTACCGACTTAGGAAATGCATGGTTACACATGCCTTGGATGCATGTCAAACTAGGATTTGTATTTCTATTGTATTTATACCATTGGAAATGCCATTTAATTTACAAGCAATTACAAAACGATCAATTCAATTATACTTCCAATTTTATGCGCCTTTGGAATGAAGGTGCTACTATTATTTTATTTGCAGTAGTTTTTTTAGTAATTTTAAAAAATGCTTTCAATTGGATTTATGGCGTAATCGGAATTTTCTTATTTTCGCTTTTGATAATGCTTGGATTTAAATTTTATAAGAGAATAAGAGAAAAAAGTAATTAGTAGAGCAAGATTAATCAGGAGAAACCTAAGAATTAGAAAATAAATGAATTTTAACTTAATTAATTTACTTTTATTACTATTTACAATTAGTAGTATTGGACAGAAAAACAAATCTAATGAAAAGTTAAAAGTTAGTGTCATTAGGTGTGATTCTATATATTTAAATAAAAAAATATCTATCAAATTAATAAATTTTGATAACGAAGAAAATGGATATAAAAGTGAATGGAATTCAATATTTGAAATACAAACTAAAATAAATAACAAAAATAAAATAATTTTAAGAGATTCAATTTTTAGTAAAGTCCAAAAAATCGAATTCGCGGATTTTAATAATGACAAAATAAAAGATATTTTAGTTCAAAACATTTCTGATGTTAGAAGTAATTGGACATTTAATCTGTATTTATATAATCAAAAAGAAAATAATTTCAGAAAAGTTATTGGTTTTGAAGGAATTAAAAATCCATCATTTAATTCTAAATATAATATCGTTGAAAGTCACGTAAATTCAGGCTCAAATTGGATTGGTTTTTACAAAATAACTAAACACAAAGTTCATAAATATGAAATCGAGATCAAAGATAGTGGAGATAAAAAATCAAAATCAGAATATAGAAAAGCAATTAATAAAATTATAAAAATGAAGATTTAACTTCGCTCAAGATGTATTATGCTATTACTAGTTACTAATCACTGTTAACTAATCACTAAAAAAATGTTTAACGGCTTCAAAATGTCTATGCTTTCCCTTCGAATTAGGATTTTCCTATCGATGATTGTATTGATATTAATTGCCTCTATTTTAATGGCGTCCATATCGGTGATTCAGTTTAAAAACGAAGCCCGAAGGTACCACCAAGAACGACTTGACCGAAAAGAAGATGCGGTAAAAGAACACATCAACTACATTTTATCCAATACCACTTATCCGCTTACCGAGAGAAATCTTCCTTATATTTTTAAGGATAAAATCCATGAATTATCCGACATTCATAATGTAGAAATCAATATTTATAGTCTTACTGGAAATCTATTAAAATCTTCCAAAGCCTCCTTTTCTGTAGATAATGTTTCGCCTCCCATTCCAAAATATGTTATTAAATTGGTGCAATCGTCTATCGAAAAGCGCTATGTAGACATTAAAAGTGTCGATGGCGTTAAAATTCGTTCTTCCTTCAGCCAGATTAAAGACGATAAATTCAAGCCCCTCGGAATTTTAAATTTACCCTATGTAGAAGACGACAGTTTTTACGAAAGTGAAATTCAAGATTTCTTAGTGCGATTGAGTCAGGTGTACTTTTTCATGTTGATTATTGCCTTTGCTTTGGCCTATTTTCTTGCGAGTTATATCACAAAATCGTTGAAAACCATTTCTGATAAAATTAACCAAACGAGTCTGGATCAAAAGAATGAAAAAATTGTCATTGAAGCCAACAGCCGCGAGATCAATTCCTTGATTAACGCCTACAATAGAATGGTGGACAAACTAGAAGAAAGTGCTACCATGCTAGCCCAAAGTGAGCGGGAACAGGCTTGGCGCGAAATGGCAAAACAAGTGGCCCACGAAATTAAAAATCCGCTTACGCCAATGCGTTTAACCGTGCAAAGTTTCCAACGAAAATTTGATCCAGAAGATCCCGAATTGAAACAAAAATTAAACGATTATTCAAAAACATTAATCCAGCAAATTGACACTATGAGTTCCGTGGCATCGGCATTTTCAAACTTTGCCTCCATGCCGGCACAGCAAAATGAAACTTTAAATGTCGTGGAAGTTGTAGAATTTTCTCTGGAAATTTTCAACGAAGAATACCTTCATTTTGAAAGCGAAGAAGAAGAAATCATCACCATCATGGATCGAACCCAATTGGTGCGAATCATCACCAATTTGGTCAAAAATGCCATTCAATCCATCCCCGAAGAGCAAGAACAAAAATCAATTGTGGTTGCCGTAAAACGAGTGGATAATATGGTAAATATTACCGTAAAAGATAACGGAATTGGCATTGAAGCCGAAAACATGGAGCGCATTTTCGAACCCAAATTCACTACCAAAAATAGCGGTATGGGACTTGGTTTAGGAATTATCAAAAACATCATTGAAAATTACAAAGGAACTATTACATTTGAAACTCAATATGGAAACGGAACAACTTTCATAGTTTCACTTCCAATAATTTAAAAAAATAAAATGAACTTCG
>CANGCT010000174.1 GCA_947452415.1 Flavobacteriaceae bacterium | reverse complement strand
TTCTTTAATTGGAATAGTTGTTTTAACAGGTGATTTTCTAATCAACCATACCTATATATCCTCTGCTTTACCATTTGTTTTACTAATAATTGCTATTGGATTTTATTTTCTGCACAAAAAAATTAAAGATTTAAAGCCACTTTATTTTTACCAAAATGTCATGGAATGGTTTTTTATTTTCAGTTTACTTTTAGGTTATGCTTCTATAAATTATTTTGTAGTTCGAACCCTTTCTGAAGAATTATTACATGCTAATTATTCTAAAAGTGACGTTCCTTTTGGGTGGATTTTTAATATTTTAATGTTTTTGATTCCAGTATTTTATGTTTATTATGCACTACAAACTAAAAATAGAGTGATGCTCTACATTGGCGCACTTACTTTCACTTTATCTGTTGCAATATTTAGATATTATCATAGTATTATGCCTGCTGAATGGGCTTTAATTCTAGCCGGATCTCTAGTATTTGGAGCAGTTTATTTTGTCATTCAAAAGATAAAAACGAAAACAACTGGGATTACTTTTCTACCCGATCGAACTTCTAATCCTGCCATGCTAAGTACTATGGAAGCACTAATAATAAACTCCCAAGATATGAATCATGCTGCGCCAACTCAACAATCGGATATGCCATTTGGTGGTGGTGGTTTTAGTGGTGGTGGGGCAAGTGAGGGGTATTAATTATTGTTTTTTAAACTTCCAATAACCCCACTTAAAAAACCATTAAAGTCAAATTTTTCACTCAAACCAAGATGTACAATTACTAAATCTCTACTTGGGAAAATAGCAACCATTTGTCCTTGGTATCCGCTGGCATAATACATTTCTCTTGGTACATCGGGAAAGTGTCCTCCAGCGTTTAACCAAAATTGTGCTCCATATCTTCCATTAGAAGTATTGGTAGGTGTTGCCACATATTTTGCCCAACTTTCGTCAAATAGTTGCTCGCCATTCCAGTTGCCTTTATGAAGGTACAATAAACCAAATTTCCCCCAATCTCTTGCAGTTGCCCATCCGTAAGACGAACCGACAAAATTCCCAGCCATATCGGTTTCTATTAAAGCCGAATTCATCCCAATTTTATCTAACAAATTAGTGTACCAAAAATCTAAATATTCTTGGTGGGTTTTGAATTGGTTTCTTAAAATCCCAGATAATAAATTGGTAGTTCCCGACGAATAATTCCAATGGGTGTTGGGTGCAAATGCAACGGGTTTTTCTAATTGCACTCGGCTCATGTCTTCTGCCTGAAAGAGCATCCTAGTAGCGTCACAAATTTTATCGTATTTCTCTTCCCATTCTAAGCCAGAATTCATGTGAAGTAAATCATTTAAAGTAATTTTGGCACGATTGTCCTTTTTCCATTCGGCAATAGGAGCGGATTTTGTAATATCTATTTTGCCTTGCTTTTGTAAAATTCCAAACATAGTAGCCGTGATACTTTTAGTCATCGACCAACCTAAAAGCCTTGAATTTTTATTGAAATTCGTATCGTATTTTTCGGCTATAATTTTATCTTTATAAATTACTAAAACTGCCCGAGTTCGCTTTGATTTCTCCCCTTCTTTATCAAAAGCATTTGCTACAACAGCATTTAATTTTTTGTAATCAATAGTTGCAAAAAGGGTGTCTTTCGGTTCATTATTCCCATACGGAAAAGGTAAATTAGTAGTGTTTTTAGTCCTTTTCGGAACTTCGTAAGGCTTGCTAGTATCAAAATCCTTGTTGATTAAGGTCGCGCCCAAACCTTCTCGGTAAATTGCTTTACGCTCCATGATTCCGTAAACACTTGAAGTGGCAAATTTGCCAGTATCATTAATGGCATTAGTTGCTTTATTAACTAAAGGGATATCGTTATCTCCTTGTTCAATTATTTCTATCGAACGGTTATCTATAAAATGTCCGGACGCGATACTTTTTGCAGAAAAACCCGATATTAAATCCAATTTTGGATAGGTGGTAATTCCGAAATAAACTAATAAAGCAAGTAGCCCAAGGGCGAAATATTTAAGAAATTTTTTCATTTGGATTTGAATTGGGTTGCAATTTAGGAAAATTAACTTTCGATAGGTATACGATTTCCCACAAAAGGCAAAACGACTATTGGGATTTTTATCCTTTGCATCTTTTTAGGTTCAAATAAAACAATAACAATTATTAACATCTGTTTGGTAGAAATCCACTTCAATTATATTACTTTTGTATTTAGAAAAATTCTAAATAATAATGTTAGACCTACAAAAAATACGTGCAGATTTTCCAATATTGACTCAAAAAGTGAATGGAAAACCGCTTGTTTATTTCGATAACGGAGCCACCTCGCAAAAACCAAAAGTGGTTATTGATGCGATTACCAAATACTACGAAGAAATCAATGCGAACATCCATCGTGGGGTGCATACGTTAAGTCAATTAGCGACCGATGCTTATGAGGTTTCTAGGCGTAAAATCCAAAGTCATATTAATGCCAAATTCCCGCACGAAGTAATTTTCACCTCGGGAACTACCCATGCTATTAATGCAGTTGCCAACGGATTTGCTTCAATTTTAAAATCGGGCGATGAGGTTTTGGTTTCGGCTTTAGAACACCATAGTAATATTGTTCCTTGGCAAATGTTATGCGAACGAACAGGTGCTATTTTGAAGGTAATTCCGATGAATGAAAACGGGGAATTAATCATGTCGGAATACGATAAATTAATTTCGGATAAAACTAAAATTGTTGCCGTTAATCATATTTCCAATGCTTTGGGAACGATTAATCCAATTGAATACATGATTGAAAAAGCGCACCAATTTGGCGCTGCAATTTTAATTGACGGTGCACAAGCTGTTCCTCATTTGAAGCCCGATGTTCAGGCGTTAGATTGTGATTTTTATGTTTTTTCTGGACATAAAATTTGTGGGCCAACTGGGGTTGGAATCCTTTACGGAAAAGAAGTTTGGCTAAATAAACTACCCCCATATCAAGGAGGAGGCGAAATGATTGCCACGGTTACTTTTGAGAAAACGACGTATGCCGATTTACCTCATAAATTTGAAGCCGGAACGCCAAATATAGAAGGTGGAATTGTACTTGGAACTGCAGTTGATTATCTGAACGAAATCGGATTTGATAACATTGCTGCTTACGAACACGAACTATTGGTTTATGCAACCGAAAAATTACTACAAATAGAAGGGTTAAAAATCTTCGGTACTGCCGCAAATAAAACGTCTGTAATATCTTTTAATATTGATGGAATTCATCCGTATGACATTGGTACGATAATCGATAAATTAGGAATTGCAGTACGAACCGGACACCATTGTGCGCAACCGATTATGGATTTCTTTAAAATTCCTGGAACGATAAGAGCAAGTTTTGCC
>CANGCT010000173.1 GCA_947452415.1 Flavobacteriaceae bacterium | reverse complement strand
TTTTATCAGCATCATTACTCGATAAAACACCTGTAAATGAGTTACTTATGAAATTAGATTACAATAATGTCAATGAACTTGATTCTAACCAGCTGGTTTTCAACTTATTTTAAGTGGACACTAGTGAGTTTGTTATTTTAAAAAATAGTTTTATTATTACAATCCCCAAGCCTACTTAATATAGTAATCCATAAGTAAAATTTCATTTTACTTATAAAAAAATATATAATATGGAAGATTTGGTTTTAAAAACGTTGCGTTCTATGCGAATTGAGAAAAACTATACCCAAGAATACATCTCTATAGAACTCAATATATCACAAAGTTATTACGGGAGAATTGAAAATGGCAAAGCCGATCTTAATATAAGTAACCTTTATAAAATATTAATGATATTAGATACAGATTATATTGATTTCTTCTCACAAGTAAAAGCTAAGGAAAAAATCATATAATTTTCAAGAATACTGATTCGTAAATTTTTTAACTTTAAATATTTATAAACATGGCAACAACATCCGAAGTAGGTCACGCAAAAAATATTGCTAACCTAAATTTATTAAATTCCAACATCATTGCACTTGGTAGTATTTATGTTCCTAGCAATCCAAAATTAAAATTAGCTAATTTACAAAGCATTTACACCACCACATTTAACCACCAACAAAAAGTAAATACATTACTTGCACCTTATTCTGTTGCAGTAGACGATAGAGATTTAATCTTCAAACCCCTAAATCGCGAACTAACAAAACTGCGAAAAGCCTACAAAGCTACCGAAGGAGTAACAACAGCACAGTTGGAAGATTTTATGACAATTATCCGTAAACTAAAAGGAGTGCGAAAATCCAAAACACTTCCATCAACAGACCCAACAGTGCTACAATCCAATCATTCTGCCTCACAAATGAGCTTTGACCAACGCACTAATAATATGGATGGTTTAATAGCACTACTTAGTAATACCCCTAATTACAATCCAAACGAAGACGAATATAAAATAGCAACCTACCAAGCTAAAAAAGAAACAATGCTAGCCAAAACACAAGCAGTTGTCAACACTTTTGTCCCTTTAAATAATGCAAGAAGTGAAAGAAATAATTCCCTATACCATGCCGAAGATAATTTGGTAGACCTTGCCAATAAAGCCAAAGATTATTTATTCACAATCCTCGATGTAAACTCTGCACAATACAAAGCAATAGCACGAATAAAATTCAAAAAAAGATAACCCAAACAACCTTTGTCTGTTTCCAACTAACCTTTGGCACAATCGAACTAACCCTTGGCACAATCGAACTAACCCTTGGCGCAATCGAAGTAACCCTTGGCGCAATCGAAACAACCCTTGGCGCAATCGAAACAACCTTTGGCGTAAGCCAATTAAGCCTTGGCACAATCGGACTAACCTTTGGCACATTCAAATAAGACAATGTCCCAATCGAAACACCCTTTGTCGCTATCCAATGAAGCATTGTCCACAAAAAAACAAAGGAGAGTTAAATACTAAACCAGTCTATTAAGACTGGTTTTTTGCATTAATATTATAAATCTTTGCCAAAGTTTTAAACTTTGGCAAAGATGCTAAAGAAATCATTTTAAGGTGCAATGACACCTATTTATACCAAACATAAATGTAATATAGTACAACGGCACCCCTCTCCTGTCATTGCGAAGTATGAAGCAATCAAGAGGGGCTGGGGGTGAGGATAAATAATTAAGTTATATAATGGTTGTGTTTAGTAATATTTTAAAAAACACACAGACTCTACAATTCTATATCTAACATAAAATCTGTAAAAATCTTTAAAATCCGTGGCAAAAAAAAAAACGAAGCAGAGTTTTGAGAAATCAAACCTAAAGAGTTTAAAACCCTAAATCCAATACATACGAAATTTTTAAAGACAAATTGTCTTCCAGTTTAGGCAATCCATAAGGGCCATATCTAAAGAAAAAAGTAAGACCAAAACCTTTATAAATGGAGTTGGCTTCAACACCACTTTCCAGAAAACCTTTTTCCAACGTTTTGTATTCCAATCCAACATGTTCTTGTGGCTTGTCCATAGTTCCAATTGCCATTCTTGTAACAACCGAAATTAGAGGCTTAATTTTATAGGCTAATTTCACTTTATTAAAAGTATGTTTCGCTTGAAAAGTAATATATTTACTAGAGAAAAATTCATTAAAGTACATGGTTTCAAAACTGTTTTTACCTGCAAAAGTGATTCTCTTTAGCATAGAATCTTTATTCAGGTTATTCGGAGCAATACTATAAAGATGCGTTAACGGAACGTCGCCAAGCGCTAAACCTCCTTGTAAAATAAACGATGTTGTTTGCCCAGATAAAAACGGAATTTCATGTACAATACGCAAATCTATTTTAGTAAAATCAAAATCACTACCCATAATATTGGCGAAAGATTTTGTAAACTGAAACGAAATTTTAGGATATTTTTTATCAATTTCTAATCTTCCTGTGGAGGTTTGCATATAATCACTAAAAGGATTCCACTGAATTGCAAATTGCAAAGTAGTAGTATTGAAATTGGTATATTCATGATCTTTCGCTAGAAATTTATAATCAAATAGCGGATTGATTTCACTTTTTGCAACAGCAAAATAGGTGTCGGTTTTTGCAAAATATTTACTTTCTACAAAGGCGGAAAAAGTTTTGTAATTATAAAATGTTGAAATATTTATAGGCCGTGGATCGTATATTTTAAAACGTTTACTTTCGGTTGCAAATTCAATTTGTCCAATTTCCTTGAGATCATTAGTGAAAGAAGCACTTAGCCAGGCATTGGTTTCTTTATTAAGTAAATAGGAAGGTGTGATGTTATATTTTAGTTTGTCGTCTTTAAATGCATAAGCTACATAGCCGCTAATCTTGTATTTTTCGGAAAGTTTATTGTTGGTTACACCACCAATTCCCAATCGGAAGCCTTCAAAATTATTATATTTTATTATCGATTTTAAATCAACATCTATAATATTTACTGGATAATATCCGTTAAAAATTTTACGCCCAAGAAAAATTTTATGTTCAATTTTCCCTGCTTCGGATAAACTATCCAAACTAACGTAGGTTGGAATTTTTCTAATATCTAAAGAATCTTTTTGGAAATTTACCCAATAGGAATCCGGTTTTGACATACTAGTTTCTGGAACCGAAATCTTTATAGCAGGATTTTTAAAAATTACTTCCCGATTTATTTTAATATCAAATGGTGTAGATTCTAATTTTAAATAACATTGATCGGAAGCATTTTTACTAATTCCATCCAATCCAGAATTGAATTTAATGGTATTTCCAAGAATGTTTAAATCTTCGGCATTGTTTCCCTTTACCACCATAATTTTCCTTTTTTCGGGAAACCATAGTCCATTTTCTTTCAAATAATTAAAGGTATACAGCGCATTGATATTGGCTATTCCGTAAAT
>CANGCT010000172.1 GCA_947452415.1 Flavobacteriaceae bacterium | reverse complement strand
TCTCCTTCGGGAGTTTCAATCACTGCAGGCACTTTACGGATAGCACCAAGAGCAAGAATACCTACTTGTGGTTGGTTTATAATTGGTGTTCCAAAAACTGATCCGAAAGTTCCAACGTTAGTAACTGTGTAAGTTCCACCTTGGGTATCATCTGGTTTTAATTTGCCTGCTTTAGCACGGTTTCCTAAATCGTTCACGGCTTTAGCCATTCCAACCAAGTTCAATTGATCGGCATTTTTAATTACAGGAACTATAAGGTTTCCGTTTGGCAAAGCAGCCGCCATACCAAGGTTGATGTTTTTTCTTTTAATAATATAATCACCATCTACAGAAATATTCATCCCTGGAAAATCTTTTATTGCTTTAGCAACGGCTTCCATGAAAATTGGTGTGTAGGTTAATTTTTCACCCTCACGTTTTTCAAAAGCAGTTTTAACTTTATCTCTCCACTTAACAATATTGGTAACATCTACCTCAATGAACGATTGTACATGAGCAGAAGTTTGCACGGAAGCAACCATATAGCCTGAAATCAACTTACGCATACGGTCCATTTCTACAATTTCATCGCCACCATTTACAGAAACGGGTTGGGCTTTTGAGGTTGTAGGCTGTGCGTTGTAGGTTGTAGGTTGTGGGTCTTGGGTATTAGGTTGTGAAGGTTGACTTCCTGCTCCCAACTTCCTGCTTCCAACATATTTTATAATATCATCTTTAGTAACTCGACCCTCTTTGCCAGAACCAGAAATACTTTCTAATTCGGTAATAGAAACACCTTCTTCTTTAGCAATGTTTTTTACTAAAGGCGAAAAGAATTTATCGGATGTAGAAAAATCGGCTGGAAGCCCCCCAGCCCCCAAAGGGGTAGCAGTGACGATTTCAGAAGATCTTGCATCTTTACTTTCTATATTTTTTACCGATTCAGAAACGTTTAATTTCACGTCGCTTTGGGCTCCCTCTTCGGGGGTTGGGAGGCCTTCCGTTTCAATAATAGCAATAGTTTGACCCACTTTAACGACATCATCCACTTGGAATAAAATTTCGACTAAAGTTCCAGAAACTTCACTTGGCACTTCGCTATCTACTTTATCGGTAGCGATTTCTAGAACGGCTTCATCAGCCGCAATAGATTCACCTACCTTTTTTAACCAGTTGGTAATGGTTGCTTCAGCAACGCTTTCTCCCATTTTGGGTAATTTCAATTCGAACTTTGCCATATCTTTAAACTAAAGTTGTGTTTCGTTATTTGGTTTGCAAAATTAATGATTATTTTTAGGTTTAATCAAGAATTATATAATTTTTCACTATTTTTTTTCTTCTTTCAATAGTATAACTTCTCCTCTATCATTACTGCTATTACTTCCAATAATAAAATTAGAATTTGGCGGCAACAATTTAAAAGTGTGATTTTTTTTCTTATTGGTTTCCATAAAATGGATTGCTTGCTTAAAGGAGACTGAATTTAAGTCAATTATAAATTCGGTTCGATTTCCATCAATTTCTGTATTGGTAAATTTAGTGTTTAGTTTCTTTTCTAATTCATGGATTAATTCCAGTTTAGTAGAATTTTCTGAAACTAGAATATAATTTTCTGGAAGCCCTTTTTCTTTTACTTTTCCTTGAAACATTTTCACAAAGGAAAATAAAACGATTCCGATTTTCATGAAAATTGAGAAAAAAACCGAAACTTTAAAGTGTTTTTTATAAAAGAAATTCATCGCTTCTTGAAAGCGTTTCATGTACGTTCCGTCTTTAACGGTACTTTCTCCTTTGTAGTGAATTACAGTAGTTTCGTAAAAATAGTAATTGGATTTTCCTTCTTGTAGCACTCTATAACTAAGATCAATATCGTCGGAATACATAAAGCAGTTTTCGTCGAAGCCTCCAATTTTGTCATACAATTCGCGTTGCATTACCATAAAAGCACCCACAAGAATAGCCACTTCTCCGGATTCATTTTCAGTTAGATCCTGGGCATAATATCTCCCAAGGGAATTTGAAAATTTATACAATCCGAAAATCTTGGTAAAGGCAACCCAAGGTGTTGGAATGCCACGTTTGCTTTCGGGTAAAAAATTTCCAGTGCCATCGATTAATTTACAACCGATTATTCCAAGCCCCCCAACCCCCGAAGGGGGAGTTTGACTAACTATTTTTTGGTTAGCAAATTTTAATATTTTAGAAAAGGTGTCTTCAGCAACAACCGTATCGGGATTTAAAATGCAAAGAAATTCTCCTTTAGCTTCAGCCACTCCAATGTTATTTCCTTTGGGGAAGCCTAGGTTTTCTTTGTTAGCAATAAGTTTTACATTAGGAAATCGTTGTTGCATCATGGCGCAACTAGCATCGGACGAATTATTATCAATTACAATTATTTCGCCATCAATACCTTCAAGTGCCTTTTGGACACTTAAAACGCATTGCTCTAAAAAATAGCGCACATTATAATTAAGGATGATTACGGATAATTGCATTGGACAAATATAATCAAAGATTTAACTTAATATAAGTGTCAAAATATTTTGGGTTTTGTTTATTATTCCAAAAGGCTATTAAGTCAATTTGAGATTTATTTTCAAGGATGTCATAAAACAAAGTTGTTTGTTTGGAAATAACTAATGAATAGGTATTCATATCTTTTCTATAAATACCAATTTTGGGATTTTTACTTAGTTTAAGAATAGCTCTTTCAACTAAATCAGTGAATTTATCAACCTCTTTTAAATTCCATTTCTTTAATGTAAGTATATTCAGAAGATGGCAACCAATTAATCAAATACTCCATTTAAGATAGATTATATCTTTTTTTCATTTCTTTCATTACTTGAGCATGAGGTCTGCCCAAACCTTGTTCACTTTGTGCTTTTCCAATTTCAATTAATTTCACTAAAACTGGATGTAATTCAAAATCCTCTACTGTTTTACTTTCTAAATTATAAGCAGTTGCAGGCTCCTCTACTTTAGAAATAGAATCTGGTTTTTGGTATTTTTTATAAGAATTTTCCATTGCATTTGAATTTGATAGTCAAATATACAAATTTTATAGTATTAAAGCAACCTAACTAAGCCATCAGGATTTTTTGAATTGTTCCAGAAAACAAATAATTCGATAATAGAATTTTCTTGAAAATATTTATAATACAAAGTAGTTTGCTTTGAAATTACTAAGCAATACAAATTATATTTTGGCTCCTGATTTCCTAACAAGGGTTATTTGAAAGCCGTTCTAAATTCACATCAACTAGTTCCATAAACTTAATAACCTCTTTATTGTTCCACTTTAAATTAATAAAATCAATTTCTTCATAAAAAGTAGTATATGCCGTGGGCTGCCAATTTATTTTACACCCCATTTAAAAAAGGATAACGTTCTTTAAGTCTTCGCATCACTTCTTCATGGGGAATACTTTTTCCTTCCTCCGATTCTTTTATTGCTTTCAGAATAAGACTTTCTAAAACGGGAT
>CANGCT010000171.1 GCA_947452415.1 Flavobacteriaceae bacterium | reverse complement strand
TTCAATTGCAAAAATCAATTGCAATTTCAATAATTAACTAAATTCCAAACTTGGAATAACTTCTGCAAAAATACACTAAATTTGTACGTTAAGAATTCATTTGAAAAGATAAATGTCAAAAATAGAAAAACCCGCAACTCAAAACCCGCAACTCGAAACTAACACTTGGTTCGCCTCTTGGTTTGATACGCCTTATTATCATATTTTATATAAAGATCGAAACTACCGTGAAGCGCAGATTTTCATGGATAATTTAACCCATTACCTCAACTTGCCCGACCACGCCAAAGTATTGGATTTGGCCTGTGGTAAAGGACGTCATTCGATTTATTTGAACCAATTAGGATTTACTGTTTTAGGAGTAGATTTATCCGAAAATAGCATTGAAGTTGCCAATAAGAACGCGAATGACACCTTACATTTTGAGGTGCACGACATGCGAGAGCCATTAGAAGAGAAGTTTGATGCCGTTTTTAATTTGTTTACTAGTTTTGGTTATTTTGATAAAGAAGAAGACAATTTGAAAACCTTAATTGCCATCAAAGAAAATCTATCCGAATATGGTTTTGCAGTTATAGACTTTATGAATGTGCCATTTGTATTGGATAATTTAGTTGCCGAAGAAACCAAAACGGTGGATGCAATTGACTTTCATTTGAAACGCTATTTATTGGATGGTTATATAATTAAAGAAATTGATTTTGAAGATCAAGGTAAAAAATTTCATTTTACCGAAAAAGTTAGAGCGCTTACGCTTGAAGATTTTTCACAAATGATGGAAGAAGCAGGAATTTATCTATTGGATACTTTTGGTGATTACAAATTAAAAAAATACCATAAAAAAGATAGCGAACGTTTAATTATGATTTTTAAGTAAGAAAATAGAACAAAGAGAATAGATATAGACTTTAAAAAATGAACTACATATTACCTTTATTATCCGTTTTACTTGGATTTTCTATTGCGCTTTGGCTAAAGCCTCAAGACAAAAAGAATCTAAAATTGCTATTGGCATTTAGTGGTTCGTTTTTGCTTTCTTTAACCGTAATGCACTTGCTTCCGGAGGTTTACGAAAGTGGAAATTCAAAAGTGGGAATCTTTATCATGGTGGGGATTTTATTTCAAATCATTTTAGAATTTTTCTCCAAAGGTGCCGAACACGGCCATGTTCACGGTCACGATAAAATGACACAAATGCCTTGGTTACTATTCATCAGTTTGTGTATTCACGCATTGTTGGAGGGTTTCCCTGTAGGACACCATCATGATTTAGCCATAGGAATTGCTGTTCATCACTTGCCTATTGCCATTATCTTGACAACTTTTTTCCTCCAAGCCCAATTGAATAAAAAAGCTTTGTTCTTATTCATGCTCACTTTTGCAATAATGACGCCATTAGGGACATTGATTTCAGATACTTTTCCAATATTAAACGATTATTATACTGAGATAACAGCAGTGGTAATTGGGATACTATTCCATATTTCTTCAACAATTATTTTTGAAAGTAGTGAAGGACATAAATTCAATATTGCTAAAATTTCGATGATTGTTTTAGGGATAGTATTGGCGAGTTTTTTATAGCCACAAAGACACTAGGTCACAAAGTATTATTCTTTAAATATCATTTTGATTACGCATTTTTTCATAAATTTGAACATTATACTATCTAACATTTGCGCCTTAGCGCCTTAGCGAGCAAGACATGAACTTCACTAAAACCACAGAACAATCTTCCAAACACGATAATTTAGAAAAAATGTCGGTTGCCGATTTATTATTCAATATTAATAACGAAGATAAAACAGTTCCATTTGCTGTTGAAAAAGCAGTACCTCAAATAGAACTTTTGGTTACTAAAGTTGTTGAGAAAATGAAATTGGGCGGAAGATTATTTTATATTGGCGCGGGAACTTCCGGCAGATTAGGAATTGTAGATGCCTCTGAATGTCCACCAACCTTTGGAGTACCATTTGAATTGGTAAACGGAATTATTGCAGGTGGCGACAAAGCCATTCGCAGAGCCGTTGAAAATGCCGAAGATAATATTACCCAGGCCTGGAATGACTTATTAGAACACAAAATCAATAAAAATGACGTTGTAATTGGCATTGCTGCATCTGGAACAACCCCTTATGTAATTTCAGGATTGGAACGTTGCAACGAAAATAATATCACCACAGGTTGCATTACTTGTAACGAAGGAAGTCCGTTGGCACTAACATCGCAATATCCAGTTGTGGTGGTAGTTGGACCCGAATTTGTAACTGGAAGTTCCCGTATGAAAGCAGGAACAGCTCAAAAATTGGTTTTAAACATGATTTCAACAGCCACCATGATTCAACTCGGAAAAGTAAAAGGAAACAAAATGGTCGATATGCAATTGAGTAACGACAAATTGGTAGATCGCGGAGTGAAAATGATTATAGGAGAAATTCCTGTATCCTATGAAAAGGCAAGCGAATTACTAAAACAAAATGGAAGTGTACGGAAAGCAATAGATAGTTTTCTGTCTAAATAATATAATACTAAACAACCCAAAAAATGGCAACCAACAAAGAGTTACTAGCAAAAGGAATAAAATACCTATTTGGAGCATTACCCCTTATGTTCATTGGTCCAAGCATCATGTATAATGCTTTCATGAACAAACAAAACAATTGGCATTATTTAGTACTTACCGTTGGGTGTATCATTTGTTTAGTATCTGTTTTTCTGGCTTTCAAAGGTTTAAAAACAATGACGGATGCACTTTTTAATGATAAATAACATTTTTTTTAATTAAATAATTATGGATATTAAAGCAGAAATAACTTGGATACATCAAGAAATTGACAAGGTTAAGGATGTTGCTTTTATTGAAAAATTAAAGCATTTACTCCAAAATATAGGCAAATCAGAATCCGATTTGGAATATAATATTGACATTGACAGCGCAATAAAAAACATTGCTGATGGTAATTATTATTCGGAAGAAGAAGCAATTTTGATTTCAAAAAAATGGGGAAGAAAATAATTTGGTCTTCAGACGCATTAAATCAATTAGAGGATATTCACTTTTATATATTATTTGAAAGTAAATCTCTAAGAGTCGCAGACAAAGTTACTCAGGTCATTTTTGAAAGTACTAAAATTCTAAAATATTCACCAGAAATATATGAATTAGACATTCAAAGAAAAAATAATGACGGCAGTTTTAGAGCATATTACCAATACAATTACAAAATCTCTTACAGAATTATAGAAGAGGAAATTCAAATACTAAGAGTAAGACATACTTCAAGAAAACCAAGAAAATGGAAATAAATAACTCCTATTTAGAAAGTACAAAAAAACAATTTCTCTACTATAAACTACTAGGCGAAAAAGCAATGGAACAATTGGAACCTAATCAATTGTTTGCCTCAATTAATGAAGACACCAATTCTATTGCAACAATCATTAAACACATTTCAGGAAATATGCTTTCTCGTTGGACCGATTTTTTAACAACCGATGGCGAAAAAGAATGGCGCAATCGTGATTCTGAATTTGATGATTC
>CANGCT010000170.1 GCA_947452415.1 Flavobacteriaceae bacterium | reverse complement strand
CCTTTTTTTATAAAACTCCAATCTTAACAGATTGGAGTTTTTTTTAATTGGTACGGCGTGTTCGCAAGCTCGGTTCGCCGCCTTTTTTTATAGAATCCCTCATCATTTATTTGATCAGGGATTTTTTTGTGCAAATTTTTATGAAAAATTAATAAATAGATAGTGAACAGAGAAGTTAAGCCCGATTGCGCAGAGGATATTGCGGTATGTGGGAGATATGTTGCAACCTTTTTTTATAGAATCCCTCATCATTTATTTGATCAGGGATTTTTTTGTGCTTTATTGGTCAATAACATCTCGCGATTGGTCTCTCTTCAAAGGATTAAATTGTAGGGACAGGTCACGACCTGTCCGTACGGGAATATTTTTTTCTCTGAAACGTCTTGTTAATTCTAGGGTTATTGCGTGAGGGATGGAAGCGGCATCCTTTGCTATTTATTGCGAGGTCACGAAGCAATTAAATAAGCAAAGATACAGCGGACAGCCCGATTCGCCGTGGCGAATACGCCATAATAAAAATATTAGGTGTTGATTTCTAAATCTTTGATATAATCTTCGTATTCGTAGAAAAATACTTCAAATTGCGACATGGTTTCATTGAAAAAATCAAATATTTCATTCCAATTGCTTTTATTATTGAGACTTACGTTTGGTTTTTCAACCCAAATTCGGCTGATGACTTTTCCGCTTTCTAGATAATGATTTCTCTCGAGGATGGCCTCTGGAAGGTAATCTTCAAGAAGAATGGTTTGTAGGGATTGTATTTTTTCGAAGTAAATTTTTCTTTTTTCTTCTTCTTTCGGTTCAATATCGAGTAAAACTTGTGCTTTTTTGTTGTCTACAAAAAATTTGAAGGTTACATCCTTAATTTTGGTGTCGTATAAAATCCATTTTCTTGGATAGGTTTCAGCAAATTGTACCCAAAATTCTTTTTTTATCTTTAAACTTTCTTCTTTGCTGTACATGTTGAATTGTTAATTTGGGTATGTAATCTTTTTTTGGTAAATTTATAAATAATATAAGCGAATCGCTATGAATTTTAATCTCTTTTTTAATGCTATTTCTAGGATTTCGGAGGTAGATTTACCTGCTGTGTCTTCTCATGTTAAAATGGCTCCTTTAGAACGAATTAAATCTCTTCATGAATTGGAAGATTTTAGTGATTCAGCAAAAAAAGCAGCAATAATGATGTTGTTTTATCCAAAAGGAGATGCTGCTCATTTGGTATTAATTGTTCGGAATGCCTATCCTGGTGTGCATTCTTCGCAAATTGCTTTCCCTGGTGGAAAGGTTGAAGAAACGGATTTGGATTTTCAAGAAACTGCTTTGCGGGAGACTTTTGAAGAAATTGGAATTCCTTCAAACAAAATTAATGTAATTAGAAGTTTTTCTTCTATTTATATACCACCTAGTAATTTTTTAGTATATCCTTTTATGGGAATAAGTTCTACAGAACTTGATTTTGTGTTGCAAGAAGAGGAAGTTGCCGGAATTATTGAAATGCCAGTTTCTATGTTGTTAGACGATTCTATTATTGCTCATAAAATTTTAGATACTTCTTATGCTAAAGAAATGACCGTGCCTGTATTCCAAATTCAAGAACATGCTGTTTGGGGAGCAACAGCAATGATGCTGAGCGAATTAAAAGATGTCCTTAAAATGGTGCTTTAAAGGATAAGTTTTTGTAAGTTTGCTTTTAATATTCTTTAAATTATTATGGGTTTGTTTAAGCGAAATCCTTTTGGACACATACTTTTTATTAAAAAATGGTTAATTCGAATCTTTGGATGTATTACACATAGAAGATATAGAGGGTTTAACGAATTGCAAATAGAAGGTTCTGAAATCATAAAAAATCTTCCCGATAAAAATGTGCTTTTTATCTCCAATCACCAAACCTATTTTGCGGATGTAGTGGCTATGTTTCATGTTTTTAATGCTAGTCTTTCGGGACGTGAAAATAGCATTAAAAATGTTGGTTATCTATGGCAACCCAAGATGAATGTATATTATGTTGCTGCTAGTGAAACCATGAAAGCAGGTCTATTGCCTAGAATTCTTTCTTATGTTGGAGCCATAACGGTAGAACGAACTTGGCGTGCAGATGGCAAAGACGTAACCGAAAAACGGGATGTTAACCCCAACGATACCGAAAATATTAAAATTGCTCTTGCCGATGGTTGGGTAATTACTTTTCCGCAAGGAACAACCAAATCCTTTAAACCAGTTAGAAAAGGTACGGCTCACATTATTAAACAACACAAACCAATTGTAGTTCCTATTGTTATTGACGGCTTTAGAAGATCTTTTGATAAAAAAGGTCTGCGAATGAAAAAGAAAAACATACTCCAATCGTTTATCATCAAAGAACCTTTAGTGATTGATTATGAAAACGATACGATAGATCAAATTGTAGAACAAATTGAATATGCCATAGAACAGCATCCTTCATTTTTAAAGGTAATTCCTGCCGAAGAAATTGAAGAACAAGAAAAACTAAACCGCCTACGACAGTGGGAATACTAGTAATGTACTACAAATCAATTTTCATTAATTCCTTATAGTTTTTATTTAATTTATCTAATAAACTTCCGTAAAGGAGTTTATAAAACCCCCAAATTAACACCATAACTAGCGGCACAATAAATAGTATAACTATATATTCCTTTATAGGATTTACACCATGGTCTTCAGAATAAGCATTATTAAAACCATCTATTGCTCCAAAAGCACCAAAGAATCCGCCAATTACTACATTCCAAAAAATATAATAATTAACAACACGTCTAGTAGTTATTATTTGCTCGATTAAATTCTTAGAAGAATCCAATACCGAAATGGCTCTATATTTCTTGTAAAAAACCACTATAAACCCAATTACCACAACATAGTTAAGGTAATTTATAATGTCTAAATACGGATGAAGTGCTAAAAATTTATCAATATTTTCATCATTAATAAACAAACTAATTCCATTTAAAACTATAAACTCCAAAATACTAATAATCAATATCCACTTCACCAACGAAGAAGAATGTTTTTGTATCATTTTATAAATTGCACTTTCTGATAGTTGTTCAAAAGAATTTTTATCCTTTTTCCAATCTTTTTTTAATAAATCCAGTTCTTTCATCATAATCTTACGGATTTAATATTTTTTTTAATTTCCCTTTTATTCTATTCATTTTTACCCTTGCATTTACTTCACTAATCCCTAATGTTTCCGATATCTCGGTATAATCTTTATCTTCCAAATACATAAAAATCAACGCTTTTTCAATATCATTCAGTTGGTGAACTGCCTTATACATTAACTTTAATTGCTCCTCTTCTTCAGTATTGTAATCCTCTTGGCTAATAAAATAACTCTTACTCTCATAATCCACCGTAGAGATACTTCGAGTACTCTTTCTATACAGCGTAATTGCCGTATTCAAAGCCACCCGATACGCCCAAGTAGAAAATTTAGACTCTCCCCTAAACTTCGGAAAAGCCTTCCACAACTGAATTGTAACCTCCTGAAACAAATCTTTGTGCGCATCCTCACCCGTGGTAT
>CANGCT010000169.1 GCA_947452415.1 Flavobacteriaceae bacterium | reverse complement strand
TAGCCGGAATTACCGAAGTGGCGCTGAAAAGTCATTTTGCAGATAAAACCAATTGGCAAAAAATGCTCAAAAATGATTTTCCAAAAACCGATTTAATAAAAGAACGCGCTAGTTTGCAGTATGTGATTCCGAAGGAAGTGCAGGAATATTTTCATCCTGAAAAGGAAGATTTATACGATTTACATTTTCCGGTTTTAGAATATCCAAAGAAAGTTACTAGTTTAAGTTTAGATAAATCCCCTAATTTCTCTGGAAAATTGATGGGAATAAAAGGACAATACTTAATCTTTCAAGACGGAACGGTTTTTAACGTTCGAACGTTTGAAGGGTATGTGGTGAAGATTGTCATTGCGAGGCACGAAGCAATCTCATAATTTAAATCGACATTATGTCCTTTATTTCATCAAATAAATCATTCCAATTTGGATTTAAGCCTTGAATCAAATTTGTTTTTTGGGCTCTTGAAACTGCTTTTAATTGTTTTTCACGAGCAATTGCATCACCTATCATTTGAAATTGCTCGTAATAAACTAATTTATTGAGATTATATCTTGCAGAAAATGAATTTTCATATCTCTTTTCTTTATGCTCCAAAATTCTTTTTGGCAAATTTGAAGTAACACCAACATAATAGGTGTTATTATACTTATTGGTTACTATATAAATAAATCCAGGTTTCATGCTTTATAAGATTGCTTCGTGCCTCGCAATGACTAGATTAAGGCGTTTTCTTTTTAAACAACCCATTCAATAAATCTTTGGCTTGGTTTACTACTTTTTTAGTTTTAGTAGTGTCGCCTGATTTTGTGTTTTTATTGATTAAATCTTCTAGTGCGCTAGCACCTTTAGTTACTAATTTTTGTTTTTGTTGTTTGGCTAGGCTAGTTGCTAGGCTAGTAGTTGCCGATTTAATATCGGTGCTTACTTTTGGTTTAGAAAAACTTCCGGTAACGGTAGCATTTACAGGGATATTATCCAATTTTGCAACATCACTTGGCGACAATTTTGCCAATAAAGCGTTGGCTTCACTTCCTAAATATTTGGCAGGAACATCCAATTTCAAATTGTAATTCATTACTTGGTCAAAGCCATGCGTTCCGGCAACGGTAACTTTCATGTCTTGGTATTTAATATCAAATGGTTTTACAGTTACTTTTCCGTCTTTAAATGCTAGAGCCATTTTCACATCATTCAAATTCAATTTTTTCAAATCAATAAATTTCACGTTTTGACTGATGGCGGAAAGTAAGGTAGAAGCGCTAGGATTGATAGAAGTGCCAACCATTTGACCCAATAAATCTCCCGAAAGAGTTTTTAAGTCGGGTGTCATTTCTTTATCGTTTAAGTTTCCAGAAAGGTTAATAGTAGAATTTAATTTTCCAGTTATAACTCCAGCAATTGGTGCAATTTTTTTGAACATTTCCAATTGGGTGAAGGTTTGGGTAATGTCTACTTTATCAAAACCAAGGTGCATGTTGTATTTAGGTGTTTTTTCTTTGGTTGAAACCATTCCGTTCATCCCAATTTGACCTCCAAAAATGTTGGTTTTTACATTCTCTAAAGTAACCGCTTGGTCTTTTACTAGCAATTTCCCTGAACAATCTTTCAAAATTAAATTGTCGTACAGCACCGTATTGGCTTTTGCGGTTAGCGAACAATTTAAAAATCCTGGAATTTTCATTGCAGTTGAAGTTGTTTTCACTTCAGTTTTAGTATCTGCTGGAGCAGTTGTCATAAAATCGGAAACTGCAATTTGATTGGAAACCATATTGAAATTTCCTTTTAATTCTTGGTTTCTAAATGCAAATCCGTAAAAATTGTCTAATACTCCAGTGGCGCTAATATCGCTTTTACCTGTAGTTGCTTTAAATTCTTGAAGATTCACTCTACTTGGATTGAATTGTACCATGGCGCTGCTAATGTTCATTGCTTTGCCGGTTTCATCCACATATTTAAAACCAGTAACACTCATAGATCCAGCGTTATTAATTTTTTGATAATCGCTTTTTTCTACTGATGCCATATCAAATTTTGTGGTTACATCGGCTTTTAAAATCCCAGTAAGCGGCTTGTCTAATTTTATAGGATAGGCCTTGGAAAGATTTCCAAGGTTGATAGTTCCTTTAAGAGCAGCATCCACTAAAGCGTTGGTGGCGACGTTTTTTATGGTTGCTTTGGCGTTAAAAACATCTTGGTCAATAGAGAAAGATAGTTTTTCTAAATTTACATAAGTGTCGTTCATTACTCCCGTTTCGTTGATGATTTTGGTATCGATAACAATATTTTTAACTGCTTTTGGCAAATTAGGATATTGAAATGAAGCATTATTGGAAGCAATTGCGATATTGAATTTAGGAACGGTGGTGTCCGAAAGCAAACCTTTGGCAAAACCAACCACGGTAAAATCTCCCGAAGTTTTTACGTTTTCAGTAGTACTTCGGTAGGAAGCAGGAATTAATCCTAAGAAATTTTTAAACGAAGAAGTAGGTGTTTTAAATTTCAAATCGTATTGCTGCCCCGTTGGCACCATTTGAAGAAATCCATCAAATTCTAGAGCCAAGTCGTTAATTTTTGCTTTGTTTTCTTTGAAGGTATATTTACTTTTATCCATGTCGATACCCAAAACGGCATCCAGCGAAACGGCTACATTGTTCATGTAGTTCATTTTGTCCATGCTCATCGAAACTTTGGCGGTGGTTTTAGTATCTAAATCTAAAATGTTATTGGTAAAATCTCCTGAACCCGAATGGTTGATGCTGTCTAAAACCATTTTGATTTTAGTTGCCTCATTGGTAAATTTGAATTTGAAATTTTCTACTTCGTAGTTTTTTATTTTTAAGGCCAGGGGTTTGCTTTTTCCTTTGCCTTGTTGCTCTTTATTTTTTAAGGCAATATCAAAATTTCCAACGCCATCTTTATTGAAAATGATATTAATTAATCCGTTTTTAGACGAAACGCCTTCAATATTCATAGGGTCGTTTTCGCCATTAAAAAGTTCCATCACCGACATTTTTAAATTCAATTCATCAAATGCAACCAAAGTATCTCCAGCAAAAGGGGCTTTATTAATGATGGATAATTTTTCTATAGAAATGGTGGCTTTTGGAAAACCTTTAAACAAACTTAAATCGGCATCTTTAAACGCTACTTTGGCATCTACACTTTCGTTAATTGCTTGTGTGATTTTTGCTTTTATTTGATCTTTAAAGAAATACGGAATTGCAAATGCGGCTACCAAAAGCACTAATAAAACGATCCCACTAATTTTCAAAATTTTCTTTACCATAACTTCTATTTTTTAAACTTTTACTCAAAAACCTTGCCTTTTTCGTGATGTAAAATTAAATATTTTAAACTTAATTTTAGTTAAGATTGTGTTATTTACCTGTATGTAAGTCTATTCCTACAATAAAAAAAATCCGTTTTACTTTTACATAAAACGGATTGGTAATTATTTGGAATGGGTTTATTTTATTTTCAATTCATAAGCCATTCGGGCTTGCACTCCTTTTTGAGCAGTCATTTGTTTTATGTGCTTCAAAATTTCAAAATTTTGTTCGCCAACCGC
>CANGCT010000168.1 GCA_947452415.1 Flavobacteriaceae bacterium | reverse complement strand
GTTTCGCCATTGGGCAAACTCATATTAGAAAGCCAATCGAAAACGGTTAATTTATTGCAGCTATCGGTGCCGCAAGTCCCATTATTTTTACAACCCTTTGGTGCTCCACCATCCGAAGTTGAACAACTTGTACATGCCATAATTATATAGTAGTATTGCTAAAAAGCAATTTAAGTTCATAAAACGATTAATTTGTAAAGATAGTATTTTTATAAAATAAATTCCAATAAAAAAATCCCAAAAACCAATGCTAAAATTAACATTTGGAATTTGGGATTGTTTTAAATATTTTCTGTAAATTTAACTTACAATTTTAAATAAAGTATCCGATAATCGCACTCTAAATGGCACTTCAAAAGTTACTTTGTCACCGATTTTCGCGGTGGTATTTTCTTTTCCGTTAACGAGCATTTTTTCTAAAATATACTCTTCGGCACCAGTGGTTGGACCAGAAATTAATAGTTTATCTCCAATATTTAGTTCGTTATTTTCGATGCTAAAAAGTCCGATTTGTGCTTTTACATAATAATGTTCTGCTTTACCAAGCAATACTTTTTTTATTTTTTGACGAATGTCTTTTGGTTTATGTTCTTTATTTTCGGCTACAGCCAAAGATTTGTCGGATAATTCTCCCGAATGTTTGAATAATAATTTCTCTGATTTCCCTTTTCGGAAGACTTTGTTTCCTACTTGAAGTCCTCTTCGAAGTTTTACTTGTTCTACTAATGGCAAATGAATAGTGTCTAAACATTCTACCGAACAGCAATTTTCCATCGTTGCTTTGCATTCATCACATTGAATGAACAATAAATGGCAACCATCGTTTTCACAATTGGTATGGTTGTCGCAAGGTTTTCCGCATTGGTGGCATTGGGAAACAATGTCGTTGGTAATTCGTTCGCCAAGTCTATGGTCAAAAACGAAGTTTTTCCCGATGAATTTACTTTCAATATTTTCTTCTTTGATTTGCTTGGCATAGTTAATAATTCCGCCTTCCAATTGGAACACATTTTTAAACCCTTGGTGTTTAAAATAGGCAGAGGCTTTTTCGCATCGGATACCTCCAGTGCAATACATCACTAGGTTTTTATCTTCTTTAAAATCTTTTAATTGCTCGTTTATGATGGGTAACGATTCGCGAAACGTTTCTACATCGGGAGTAATGGCGCCTTTAAAATGACCAATTTCGCTTTCGTAATGGTTTCTAAAATCGACCACAATAGTATTCGGATCTTCTAAAATCTGATTGAATTCGGCCGCTTTTAAGTGTACTCCAATGTTGGTTACATCAAAAGTTTCGTCGTTCAATCCGTCGGCTACAATTTTATCACGAACTTTTACAGTTAGTTTTAAAAAAGAATGGTCGTCGTGTTCTACGGCAACATTCAATCGAATGCCTCTCATAAAATCATAAGCTTCTAAAGTTTCCCGAAAGGCTTCAAAATTTTCGGCAGGAACACTCATTTGTGCGTTAATTCCTTCTTTAGCAACGTAGGTTCTGCCAAGGGCATCTAGTTGGTTCCAAGCAATGAATAAATCGTCGCGAAATTTTTTAGGATCTTCAATTTTGGCATACGCATAGAAAGACAACGTAAGGCGTTGTTTACCGGCTTGGTCAATAAGTTCGGCTCTTTCTTCTGCGCTTAAGGTGTTATACAGTTGCATGCTATAAACGTTTTAAGGTTAGAGACGCAATTAATTGCGTCTGTACAGAAATATTTTGAATTCTAAATGGAAGAATTCGAGTGCAAAATTAAAAAAATAAACCATTAAGGGATTAAGTTTCATTAAGTTTTTTCTCTTAATGTCCTTAATTCTCTTAATGGTTTAAATTAATTTGGTTTTTCTGTATACTAACAGAATTCCGCGTAAGCGTCTTTTAAGTTGTCTGCAATCATTTCAGCTGGGCGACCTTCAATGTGGTGACGTTCTAGCATATGAACCAATTCTCCGTTTTTGAACAACGCCATACAAGGCGATGATGGAGGAAAAGGAAACATGTGTTGGCGAGCAGCATCTACAGCATCTTTATCAACACCTGCAAAAACCGTAACTAAATGGTCTGGTTTTTTCGCTCCGTCCAAACTCATTTTTGCTCCCGGACGAGCGTTTCTTGCGGCACATCCGCAAACGGAATTGATTACCACTAGGGTACTTCCTTCTAGTTTTAAAGCGTTTTCTACTGCTTCGGCATTATATAAATCTTGAAAACCAGCGTCAGAAAGTTCTGCTCTCATTGGTTTTACCATTTCTTCTGGATACATAATTATTTATGATTTAAGATTGTTGATTTCTGAATTTTGATTAAAAAATCATTGCAAAGATAACTAGAATTCTAATCTTTAGAATGATTCTAATCATAAAGATTTGTTATCGTGGAATAGAAAAATTAAAATCGAAATAGTCGTCCAAGTAATGACTTAACGAAAAGCATTTTCGGGCATTTCCAAATCACTTGCAGGTCTTCTAAAAAAGAGGTTTCTTCATCTAAAAATTTGAATATTATCGTGGCATTTCCTTTTTGAAACATCGAAGAAAAAATAGTGGATCCTAAATGGTTTTTCTTATCTAAAATATCTAAAAGCAATAAATCATACAGCCAGAATTTGTCTCTTCTATGAAATTTTCTGAAGTCAGAATCTGAAGCCAAGAACTGCACCAATTGTTTTGCTTTTTTTGTAGTATTTTTAAAAGTATAACCCGTGCTGGCTTTGGTCCATCCACCAATAGAACCAATGTTTAAGATGTTTTTGGTGTTGTGTTTCCAAAACGGGTAGCACGTCATCGGGATGTTTCCGTGTTCTTTTTCAAGGATTTCATATTCAGTAATTCCGAGTTTTTGAATATACTTTTGAATTTCGTTTTCGTATTCCAATATAGAAAGTAACTCTTTTGAAAACAATGTATATTCTAATAAAGCTTCTGTTGAGGAAGTAGGTAAAACATATATAAATCGGGTATTGCCTTTTTGTTCCACCGAAAAATCCATGAAAGTTGCGATGTCTTTATTAAAAACGTCCTCTTTCGATTTTATAAACCAACCCACAAAATGCTGTTGCAACAAGGGATATTTAGTTTGGCTTTTCACCAATTCCGAATTAAAAATAGAATTAAAAATTTTGTTGCAAGTGTAATTTTCGGATTCTGTTTTTACGATGCAATGGTCTCCCAATTCTTCAAAATCAAGTACTTTTTGATTTACAAAATGAATGTTTTCTTGTTTGGAAATTAAATCGAAAACCAGATTATAAAAATCCAACCCTTTAATCATGTTGTATTGGTAGGGCTTAAGATCTAATTTTCTTTCAAAAGTATCCGTTTTAAACCAAGCCGCATCCCATTTAGTATGTGCTAAATTTTGGAAACTTTCTTCGGCATCCCAAAAGCACCACGTTCTATCGTTGGTTTTTTTAGGATTTGCATCCAATAACAAAATAGATTTATCTTGAAATTTTCCAGATAAAATCATTTCATAAACCGTCATCAAAGCGGATAATCCGGAGCCAGTAAATATATAATGGTAGTGTTTCACGTTTCAAATATATAGAATTCTTTAAAATTTAATCTGTATTTTTGACCTGAATTAGTAAATACCTATGG
>CANGCT010000167.1 GCA_947452415.1 Flavobacteriaceae bacterium | reverse complement strand
TTTTTCTATTTTTGACATTTATCTTTTCAAATGAATTCTTAACGTACAAATTTAGTGTATTTTTGCAGAAGTTATTCCAAGTTTGGAATTTAGTTAATTATTGAAATTGCAATTGATTTTTGCAATTGATATTGATATTGAAAAATGGAAAATTTTAAAATGATTGCCAAAACCTTTTTTGGTTTTGAAGAAATACTAGCCAAAGAGTTACAACAATTGGGTGCTCAAGAGGTGGAAATAGGGACTAGAATGGTTGGTTTTAAAGGTGATAAGGGATTTATGTACAAAGCCAATTTGTCGTTGCGAACTGCCTTGAAAATCTTGAAACCCATATATTATTTCCGAGCAAAAACCGATGCGTTGTTGTATAAAGGCATCCAAGGAATTGATTGGAGCAAGTATTTGAACGCCAATCAAACCTTTGTTATTGATACCACAATCCATTCGGATCATTTTAAACATTCGCAATTTGTTTCGCAAAAAGCAAAAGATGCCATTGTAGATCAGTTTCGCGATAGAACTGGACAACGACCTAGTGTAGATAAAGATTTTCCCGATTTAAGAATTAACATCCACATCGATAAAGATCAAATTTCAGTTGCGTTGGATACTTCTGGAGCATCCTTGCACCATAGAGGATACAGAACGGCTACCAATATTGCACCAATAAACGAAGTTTTGGCAGCAGGAATGTTGTTGTTGGCAGGTTGGGAAGGTAAAACCGATTTGCTAGATCCAATGTGTGGTTCGGGAACTATTTTGGCGGAAGCCGCAATGATTGCTTGTAATATTCCAGCAAACATCAATAGAAAAGAGTTTGCTTTCGAAAAATGGAACGATTGGGATAACGACCTTTTTGACCAAATTATTGATGCTTTAATGAAGCGTACTCGTGAATTTCATTATTCGATAAAAGGTTTTGATAAAGCGCCAAGTGCTGTAGAAAAAGCGAAAGCCAATATAAAAAATGCCAATTTGGATGATTATATAACCATTGACCAAAAGAATTTCTTTGATACCGAAAAAGAATCCTCGGGACCATTGCAAATGGTTTTCAATCCGCCTTATGGAGAACGTTTGGATATTGATTTGGAGCGTTTTTACAGAGAAATGGGCGACACCATGAAGCAACATTATCCGGGAACAAATGCTTGGTTTATTACTGCTAATTTAGAAGCCTTGAAATTTGTGGGATTAAAACCTTCTAGAAAAATAAAGTTATTCAACGGAAGTTTGGAAGCACGTTTGGTAAAATACGAAATGTATGAAGGCAGTAAACGAACCAAATTTCAAGTTGAAAAAGAAGAAGAAACAGAAGAAGATTCTAGTTTAGATTTTAAATAATAAGTTACAGTTATGTCTAAAAAAACAAAATCATTTGTATATAACCTTTTAGGTTTTGCATTATTTTTTATTCCGTTGCAAGCGGTTTTAACACGTTTCACATCCTTAACTGGATTGTGGATTCCGATGACGGCTTTTGTTATTGGAACTATTTTAGCACCAAAGTTTCAAGCCGTTCGAACCAAAGACGGAGAGAAATTATTTATGAAATGGCTTTTTGTAAAAGGGGTGAAGGAGATTAAAAGGTAATCTTAATTTCTACCATTTATGGGGTGTTTTGTCATTTCGACGAAGGAGGAATCGCATAATTATACTAGTAAGCGGTTTCTGTTTTGTATAAACACCAAATATTTCAAGTATAGAATCATCTTAAAATATAGCCGAATCCTGACTTATTAGGAAAGTAGTTATGTTCTGTTATCTTTTTACGCTCAAATATTTTCGGTTTCTAAACCGCCTAAATAATAAGAGGGTATGTTTCCTTTAATCCCAAGTCTATAAATCCCAATACCCGTAAGTCTTTTTTCTTCTCGACCAAAAGGGATTAGTCTAAATTTTGAAAAGTATGGTTTTTCCAAATTCACAAATTCACTTTGAATTTTAAAACATTCAATCATTAATTCTGCTCCAATAAAATAACCTTTTTCATTTTGCAATAAAGTTGGTTTTTTACTTGTTAGTTGCTGACTGGTTGGAATAACAACCACTTTATTAATGTCTAATCCAGTGAGTTCTTCTTTATTAATTCCAAATGATTTTAGAAAATTTTCAAAATCATTTTTTTTTTCGAATGAGTTTTTTACCCAAAACAATCCAGAAAAGCAATTCAATCTTAATGGCAAATCTGGTCTGTGAATTTCTAATTCTTTTTTCTCAAATTCTAATGATTTAATGAAATTCGAATTTAACTTGAAATGTTCTTTTGACGCTCGATAATAACTTATAGTTTTGTATTTAGCATAGACAAAAGTATCATCTTTATTAACTATTTGATAAAACACCTCTTTATCATCAAACATTAATATTCGAATTCTATTTTCAGTATAGTTATATATGTCTCCAATTTTCATATTTTAAATTCAGTTTTTAAATCACATTCAACATGTTAATAATTAGGATTATAAAATAAAACTTTAGTTTAAATCCCTTTCAACCCATCAATTAAAGCATCAATATCTTCTTTGGTATTATAATGGCTAAAAGAGATTCGCAAACTAGGTTTTTTCAAATCTTCGTCTGCTAGTATTTCTGCTAAAACGTGGGATGGTTTTACACTTCCACTTTGGCAGGCACTTCCGCGAGAAACCGCAATGCCTTTCATATCCAAATTAAATAAAATCATGGCTGTTTTTTCTTCCGAAAAAGGTAACAAAACATTTAAGATATTATAAAAAGCGTCTACTCCGTTAGTTTTTATTTCTGGAAAATTTGTTTGCAATAACGAAGCACAATAATTTTTCAAGTCAGCTATATATTTTCTTTCCGCATCCAAATGTTCGTAAGATAATTCCAAAGCCTTAGCCATTCCTGCTACTTGGTGCACCGCTTCGGTTCCGGCACGAAGTCCTTTTTCTTGTTCTCCTCCAAATAAAAATGGTTGTAAAAGCATTCCTTTTTTAATGTAAGCAAATCCAACGCCTTTCGGTCCGTGGAATTTATGGGCGCTAGCCACAATAAAATCTACGGGCAATTCGTGTAAATTGAATTCATTTTTTCCAATAGATTGAACTGTGTCGCAATGAAAAAGAGCATGATGCTGGTGGCAAATTCTGCCTGTTTTTTCTATGTCTAAAACGGTTCCGATTTCGTTGTTTACGTGCATTAAGGTTACTAAGGTTTTTACTTCTTTAGAAAGTAAATTCACCAAATGAGTAGTGTCAATGGCTCCAGATGGAAGTGTGTTCACAAAATCTACTTCAATGCCACATTCATTTTGCAAATGCTTTACCGTGTACAAGGTGGCATGGTGCTCCATCTTGCTTGTAATGATTCTTTGCACGTGTAAGTCTTTTACAGCGCTTTTAAGAATCCAATTAGTTGCTTCGGTGGCATTGGAAGTAAAAATAATTTCTTGCGCAGCACAGCCAAGAAGTTTGGCAATCGTTTTACGAGAAGTTTCCATAATGGTTTTGGCACTTCGTCCAAAACTATGGGTAGAGGAAGGGTTTCCAAAATCATTTTGAAGTACCTGCATCATTTCAGTTATCACTTCTTCCCGAAGTGGAGTGGTTGCTGCATTATCCAAATATATTTTTTTCATCTATGCTTAATCT
>CANGCT010000166.1 GCA_947452415.1 Flavobacteriaceae bacterium | reverse complement strand
TCCAATGAAAGAAACCGTGCCATGGCTTTAGAAACTTTGATTCTATTAGGTCAAAAACAAAAGGCATTTACAATGGCTACGAAATTGGCGAAAAGTCTGTCTAGCAACGAATGGATGAGCACACAAACTACCGCTTACGGGTTGTATGCTATGTCTAAATTTGCTCAAAGTAATGGCAGCAAAGGCGTTTCTATTCAATACACCAATGGCGGAAAAGTTCAAGTTATTAACACCAACAAAACCATTGCACAGCGCAATTTAGTTTTGGTTTCGGGAACCAATTCGGTTACCATAAAGAATAACAAAAACAATACTTTATTTGTTCGTGTCTTGAATAGTGGAATTCTTCCTGTTGGAAAAGAAAACGTGGTGCAAAATAACGTAACAGCAAATGTAGTTTTCAAAGACCGAAAAGGAACCGCAATTTCCGTTACCAAAATCGCACAAGGAACTGAATTCATTGCCGAAGTAACCTTAACGAATCGCAAAAACGAACGAGTGGAGAACATTGCGCTTTCGCAAATTTTACCTTCCGGATTTGAAATTGTAAATACGCGTTACACCGATTATGGCGATGCAACAAATAATGTTGCCGACTATATTGATATTCGTGATGATCGTGCCAATTACTATTTTAGTTTGCGTGCCAAAGAAACTAGAACCTTCAAAATCTTGCTAAATGCATCCTATCTTGGTAAATATTACTTACCTGGATTGCAATGTGAAGCCATGTACGACCATGAATTCTTAGCCAGAACTAAGGGACAATGGGTGGAAGTGGTGAAGTAACTAATATTTCAAACTCTCTAACTCTGTCAGAGTTTTGAACTCTGACAGAGTTATTTTAAAACATGAAACAAAAACTCCAAGCGTTATTACAACGCATATTAAACTACCTAAAAACCAACAAAAAGAAATCTGCAATTATAGGTATTCTTTTACTTGTCTATTATTTTTCATTGCCGAGAACCCTTTTTCAGGAGCCCTATTCCACGGTTATTGAAAGTAACGATGGCGAACTACTCGCTGCCAAAATTGCTAGTGATGGCCAATGGCGTTTTCCTGCTAATGATAGCGTTCCAGATAAATTCAAAAAATGTATTGTGTACTATGAAGACGAACATTTTTACCAACATTTTGGGTTCAATCCAGCGGCTATGTACAAAGCATTTAAACAAAACCGGAGTGCCGGAAAAGTAGTCCGTGGTGGAAGCACCCTTACGCAGCAAGTCATTCGGTTATCGCGCAATCACCAAAGAAGAACCTATTTTGAAAAAATCATCGAAATGATTCTTGCCACCCGTTTGGAATTCCGTCATTCTAAAGAAAAAATTTTAGAGTTATACGCTGCTCATGCTCCTTTTGGAGGAAATGTTGTCGGTTTAGAAATGGCTGCATGGCGGTATTTCGGAGTGCAATCCCACCAATTATCTTGGGCCGAAAGTGCTACATTAGCAGTCTTGCCCAACGCTCCGAGTTTGATTTACCCGGGTAAAAACCAACAAAAATTACTCAAAAAACGCAATGCACTTTTGTTAAAATTATACAACGAAAAAATTATTGATATAATGACGTATCAATTATCGGTAAAGGAACCCTTGCCTCAAAAGCCGTATAATTTACCCCAAATTGCACCGCATTTATTACAACATATTGCCAAATCGGAGGAAGGAAAACGCATCAAAACCACCATGGATGTGTCCTTGCAAAATCGTGTCAACCAAATTGCTGCCTATTATTACAACCAATACAAGCAAAACGAAGTGCACAACTTAGCGATTATGGTAATTGATATTCAAAACCGCAACATTATTAGTTATGTTGGAAATGCTCCAACCGACAAAGAACACGACAAAGATGTCGATATCATTGGTGCGCCACGAAGCACAGGTAGTATTTTGAAACCGTTGCTCTATGCTTCAATGCTTGACGATGGTGAAATTTTACCCAACACTTTGGTGCCTGATATTCCTACTCAAATTTCGGGCTACACTCCAGAAAATTTCAATCTAACCTTTGATGGTGCTGTGCCCGCGCAGCGTGCTTTGTCGCGTTCGCTAAACATTCCGGCAGTACTGATGCTGCAAGAACATGGGGTGAATAATTTTTACGAATTACTCCAAAAATTCAAACTAAAAAACATCAACAAGCGCCCCGATCATTACGGATTATCGCTTATTCTTGGCGGAGCCGAAAGCAATTTGTGGGATTTGTGCCGTACCTATGCCAATTTATCTTCCACGCTGAATTATTACAACGCCTCCAAAGGGAACTATCGCACCAAGGAATTTGCCGAACTCAATTACAACAACGATTTTAAGCAAGACTACGGAGACCAGAGCAACCAAAAGACAATCTTAGGAGCAGGTTCCATCTTCTTGGCTTACAACGCCATGAAAGAAGTCAACCGTCCCGAAGGAGATGAAGCCTGGAAATTCTACGATTCTTCTTTAGAAATCGCTTGGAAAACAGGAACCAGTTTCGGAAATCGTGATGCTTGGGCCATCGGAACCAATTCGAGATATGTTGTTGGTGTATGGGTTGGCAACGCTTCTGGTGAAGGAAGACCACAATTAACCGGAGTAGAAAGTGCCGCCCCAATTCTCTTTGATGTGTTTAATTTATTGCCAAGAAAGGCATGGTTTCAAGCCCCATTAAACGATTTAGAATATGCCGAAGTCTGCACCAAAAGCGGATATTTGGCTCAAGAAGATTGCCCAAAAACCAAGCAACTTATTCCAAAAAACGGTAAAAAAACGGCCATTTGTCCTTACCATAAATTGGTACATTTGGATGCCACACAACAATATAGAGTTAACAGCAGTTGCGAAAATGTAGACAACATTATCAGTAAAAAATGGTTTGTTTTGCCTCCCGTTATGGAATGGTATTACAAAAGCAACCATATCGATTATTTGCCGTTGCCACCTTTCCGTTCCGATTGCCAGCAAACGCAACAAGCCTCCATGGATTTTATTTATCCAAAAGCCAATAGCAAAATATACTTAACCAAAGATTTCAATAGTAAAATCCAACCCGTAATTCTCAAAGTGGCGCACTCCAACAAAGAGGCCAAACTCTATTGGTATGTCGATAATGTTTATAAAGGCACTACCCAAACCTTCCACGAAATGCAAATTGAGGCCAACACCGGCTTCCATTACATCACCGTAGAAGACGAATTTGGAAACGAAATTAAAAGAAAAGTTGAAATTGTGCGGGATTAAAAATGATACCCCGTCTTGTCATTCCGTAGGAATCTTTTTTTAGGAGCGAAAGGTTTGCGCATTTCTACAAACGTCATTCCCGCTTTTCGTTGCAATCTGGCATTGCGAGGAACGAAGCAATCTCACAACACTATTCATTCATCGCAATGCCAGGATTTTCACTTCAATCGGGGCTAAACAGGTTTTGTCTTTTGTGAAATCATTATTTCTAATACTATTAATCTCTTATTGACCTTACTTGGTTTTTGAAACTTATTAACCACAAAAAAACCGCCTATCTCACGAAAGGCGGTTTCTATTATTTAATTTCTTTTCCTTTACTATCAAAAAAATGATATTCAAGATAAGTATAGGCATCTCGAGGGATTATTTTTATCCATTTTTTATGTTCTAAGAACCACTTAGCACGTAGCGATGGAAACCCTTT
>CANGCT010000165.1 GCA_947452415.1 Flavobacteriaceae bacterium | reverse complement strand
TTTATCGATATTGAAATCTACAATAACTCCTTTTTGCCCTATTTTAAGTTCCCCGACGGTAATTTGCACGGCTTTATTTAGATTGAATTAAAATACAAAAGTAAGTATTTGCAATGTAAAATCTATGATAATTATCAAGTTTAAGAAATAATTAGAACTTGTTTTAACTAACACATTTCTTAAATCACTCCTTTTCAGAGCAAAGAAAATTAATATCTTCCAATAGTTGTTTCACGTTTTTTATTCCGGGTTCGGTAGGGCCGTCCAAATTAGTACCATCATAAAATCCGCGAACGCGTCGTTTCGAATCTACTAAAACAAAATTTTCGGTGTGCACCATATCGTACATTTCCGATGGTTTTCCAGTTTTTACCGCTAAATAGGATTTTCTGGCAATGAAATAAATGTCTTTTTTATTTCCGGTAACTAAGTTCCATTTGCTGTCGATAACTCCTTTTTCAAGTGCATATTTTTTTAAAACAGAAACGTTGTCAATATCGGGTGTAACCGAATGGGAAAGCAATAGAACTTTAGGATTGTTCTTTATTTGATTTTGCAACCAAACCATATTGTTGGTCATTTTCGGACAAATAGATCCGCAGGTGGTAAAGAAAAAATCGGCAACGTAAATTTTGCCTGCATAGTCTTTTTGGGTGATGGTTTTGCCATTTTGATTGGTGAAAGAAAAATCGGAAATCGTGTGGTCTATCGCAACATATTGAATAGTAGAATCTACCATTTCTGGGTTCACATCACTAGGATTGAATATTTGTAACGCTTTTTTTGGTTTTAAAACAGTGTAAAAAGCACTTATGGTAATTGCAGAAAACAGTACGAAAAATCCAATAAAAACACGATACTCTTTAAGTTTGCGTAACATTTTTTTTTCAAAGGTACGAAACATCTATTTCAATTTAAAAACACATTAATAGTCTTAATCAGATTATTAGATTTTTAACATTTCGTTAATTAAAAATTAATAGATTTGTACAAATAAACAAACATCATAAAAATGAAAATACAAACAACAATTAAGTTTGGTTTCTTGGCAGCAGGATTACTAGTCCTTAACCAAGGAAATGCACAGCAAAAAAAACCGGGAATATCCTTAGATTTAATGGATAAAACGGTTCGACCAAACGATAACTTTTTTCAATTCGTAAACGGAACTTGGCTTAAAAACACAGCAATTCCTGCCGATAAAACCCGTTGGGGAAGTTTTGACGAATTGCGTCAAAATACCGATAAAGATGCTTTGGCAATTTTGAAAGATGCTGCTAAAGATCCTAAATACAAATCGAATACCGACCAAGGTAAAGCCATCAACATTTACAAATCGGTGATGGATACGGTAGCAAGAAACAAACAAGGTATTGCTCCAATTAAACCCTATTTGGCTAAAATTAATGCAGTAAAAAATACAGCAGATTTACAAAAACTACTAATGGAAACCGAAGCAGCTGGTGATGGTGCTGGTTTCTTCGGATTTGGGATAGGTGCTGACGAAAAAGACAGTAACAGAAATGTAGTTAGCCTAGGGCCTGGTTCTTTGGGTTTGCCAGATAGAGATTATTACGTTTCAGAAGATAAAGATTCTAAAGAAAAAAGAGAGAAATATGTACTTCATGTTGCTAAAATGTTGCAGTTTATTGGTGAAAATCCTGCTCAAGCAAAAGTGGATGCTGATAAAATTCTAGCTTTAGAAATAGAAATGTCTAAACCAAGATTGGACCGAGTAGAACGTAGAGATAGCAAAAAACAATACAATCCTACTTCTATTGCCGATTTGAATAAAATGGTTCCAGTTATCAATTGGAATGCCTACTTAAAAGGAATTGGCATTGCTAAAGTAGATACTGTAATTGTTGCGCAACCAAGATATATGGCTGCTTTGCAAACTATTTTTACAGATAATAAAGTAGAAGATTGGAAGGCTTACATGCGATGGATGTTATTAAGAGGATCTGCTGGAGAATTATCTACAGCTATTGAAACTGCTAACTGGGAGTTTTATGGTAAAACATTAACAGGTGCTTTAAAGCAACGTCCGCGTCACGAAAAAGCATTGCAAGTGGTCAATGGAACTGTTGGTGAGTCTTTAGGAAAATTATATGTAGAGAAAATGTTTCCTGCTGAAGCTAAAACTAAAGCATTTAATATGATTCAAAATATTATTCGCGCTTACAAAGCTAGAATTAATAATTTGACTTGGATGTCTCCCGAAACTAAAACTAAAGCAATTGAAAAATTAGACAAATTAACTATCAAAATTGGATATCCTGACAAATGGGAAGATTATTCTGCTATGGTAGTAAAAAGTCCAGCAGAAGGTGGAAGTTATTTTGATAACATGAAAAATGTTTCTAAATGGGGTTGGAAAAAAGATTTAGCTAAATTGGGTAAATCAGTGGACAAAACCGAATGGGGAATGTCACCACAAACCGTAAATGCATATTATAATCCATCTTATAACGAAATTGTTTTTCCAGCAGCAATCTTGCAACCGCCTTTCTACGATTATAAAGCAGACGAAGCAGTAAATTATGGTGGAATTGGTGCCGTAATCGGACACGAAGTTTCTCATGGTTTTGATGATCAAGGTGCAACTTACAATGCTGATGGTAATCTAGTTGATTGGTGGACTGCTGATGATTTAGCTAAGTTTACTTCTTTAGGCAGTGCTTTGGCAGATCAATATTCTGCGTTAGAGCCACTTCCAGGAACGCATGTAGATGGTAAATTTACATTAGGAGAAAACATTGGTGATTTAGGCGGAATTAATGCTGCTTATGATGGTTTGCAATTGTATTTAAAAGAAAATGGTAATCCGGGATTAATTGATGGATATACGCCAGAGCAACGTTTATTTATTTCTTGGGCAACCATTTGGAGAAGTAAAATGCGCGATGAAGCATTGAAAAATCAAGTAAAAACCGATCCGCATTCTCCAGGAATGTACCGTGCTTATGTACCGTTAACAAATTTAGATACGTTCTTCCAAGCTTTTGATATTAAAGAAGGCGACGGAATGTATGTAGCACCAGAAAACCGAGTTAAAATCTGGTAGTCTAAAAATTATTTTATAGAAAAGGTGCAAGAAATTGCACCTTTTTTTATGGAAATGCAACATAAGCATTTAAAAGTTCCTCTAATAATAACACAATTTTTCTAATTTTAAATTTTCAACAAAATAATTTCTGCTTTCATCTCTAAACCATTAGATAGGGTTTATACATAATAGCCATAGGCAAGTATTTGGATGATTTTAGGTTAACTTCACGCTAAAATTCACCCATTAATAGATGATTCGAATCCTTTCGTTTCGGTTTTCTATTAATCCACGTTGCCTTCAATTTTTAAAGGGAAAATCCAACATGGATACTCCAACAATCAAGATATCTATATTTGGTAAATCTAACTATATGAATTGTTAATCTTGAAACTGTAAGTCTATTACTACATTGAAAATTCATTATACAAATTTATATTTTCAGAAGCTAAAAGCAAAATGCACTATTGACATTAGTTTTAACTATTGTTGTAACCAATTAAATTAATATGGTAAATAACTAGTTACTCCATTAAGATTATTAAAATCAAATATTGGGTAATCTACCGCATCAACATAACCATCTCCATTCATATCGGTTGCATAATTTCCAGATGCACCAGAAAGGTTATCGGAATCAAACAATGGATA
>CANGCT010000164.1 GCA_947452415.1 Flavobacteriaceae bacterium | reverse complement strand
GGAGCACAAATTATTGTGGCAACTCCAGGTAGAATGCAAGACATGATTAATAGAGGTCTTGTAAACATCAAAAACATCAACTTTTGTATTCTTGACGAAGCCGATGAGATGTTGAACATGGGTTTTTATGAAGACATTGTATCGATTTTATCCGATACTCCCGACGAGAAAAACACTTGGTTATTTTCTGCAACAATGCCTGCAGAAGTTGCAAGAATTGCTAAGAAATTTATGCACGATCCTGCAGAAGTTACTGTAGGTAGCAAAAATTCAGGTTCGGCTACCGTTTCACACGAATTTTATTGTGTGAATGCTCGTGACCGTTACGAAGCTTTGAAACGTTTAGCCGATGCTAATCCAGACATCTTTTCAGTAGTTTTTTGTAGAACCAAAAGAGATACTCAAGCAGTTGCTGAAAAATTAATTGAAGATGGTTATAGTGCCGCTGCATTGCACGGAGATTTATCTCAAGCACAACGTGATGGTGTAATGAAATCGTTTAGAGGTCGTCAAATTCAAATGCTTGTTGCTACAGACGTTGCAGCTCGTGGAATTGACGTTGATAATATTACTCACGTAGTAAACTATCAATTGCCAGACGAAATTGAAACCTACAACCACCGTTCAGGAAGAACTGGTAGAGCCGGAAAATTAGGAACTTCTATCGTAATTATCACTAAAAGTGAAATTCGTAAAATTTCTGCAATTGAAAGAATCATCCAACAAAAATTTCAAGAAAAAACAATTCCTTCTGGAATGGAAATTTGCGAAATTCAATTGTTGCACTTAGCAAACAAAATTAAAGATACCGAAGTAGATCACGAGATAGACAACTATCTTCCTGCCATCAACGAAGTATTAGATGGTTTGACTAAAGAAGAATTGATTAAGAAAATGGTATCGGTAGAATTTAACCGTTTTATCAATTACTATAAAAAGAAACGCGATTTATCTGGAGATAAAGGTAGCGAAAGAAGCGAAAGAAGTTCGGAGCCAAGAGAAATTAGAGCTGGAGACCCAGTTCGTTATTTCGTAAACATTGGTTCTAGAGACGATTTCGATTGGATGCAACTGAAAGATTTCTTAAAAGAAACTTTAGATTTAGGTCGTGATGATGTATTTAAAGTAGATGTTAAAGAAGGTTTCTCTTTCTTTAATACCGATGGAGAACACACGGATAAAGTTATGTCTGTCCTTAACGGATTTGACCTTAACGGAAGACGCATCAACGTTGAAATTTCTAAAAATGAAGGCGGTGGCGGAAGCGGAAGACGTGATCACAACGGAAGAAGTTCTGGTGGTGGTGGTGGTTTCGGTGGAAGCAGAAGTTCTGGCGGATTTAGAGGTGGAGACAGAAACGAAAGAAGTTCTTCTTCAAGAAGTCCTGGTAGTTTCGGACCAAGAAAAGAAGGTGGTTTTAGAAGTGATGCTCCAAAACGCGAAGGTGGTTTTTCATCCGATAGACCTGCCAGAGAAGGCGGATTTAGAAGTGATGCTCCACGAAGAGAACCAGGTTCTGCTCAAAGAGAAGACAGAGCTCCAAGACGTTCGGATGAAGGTTCAGACCGTCCAGCAAGTCGCTCATTTGACGAAGCTAAAACAAGAAGACCTAGAAGAAGCTAATACCTTTTTCTAATTCTATATTAATCCCAAATCCCAATGAAATACTATTGGAATTTGGGATTTTCTTTTAGTTCCTATCCCATTTTGTTAATTTTCTTATAATAATTTTAGCAAATAGCAGAATTATCTTGTAGAGTTTTATACTTTTAAACTTTCAAATCAAGACATGAAATATTTAATAGCATTTTTATTTTTTACATTTTCAATAACTGCTTTTTCGCAACAAGCAACTATTTCCAAAAAAATACACGGAACTGTCATTAGTGGCACTTCTACCTTCCCACTACAAGATGTGAATATCATAAATATCAATAAGGTTAAAGGTACGGTTACTAATGCTAGGGGGAATTTTGATATTGATGCCGAGGTTAATGACACCTTACATATTACTATGATCGGATTTCAATCGTTGCGAGTGAGAGTCACTAATGACTGGGTTAAAAATGGTAATGCCAAAATTGAACTTACCGAAAAAGCAATTGCTCTGGAAGATGTCGTAGTTAGAAAATACAATCTTACAGGTTACCTAGAAGTAGATACTAAATTAATCCCAGATCAAGAAAATTTCCGTTATAGCATCTCTGGATTACCACAAGGTTATGAGGCCGGAGAATATTCGCCTAAGGCATTTTCAAGAGTAATGAACTCCATTTTCAATCCAGCCGATATGCTTTACAATTTCTTTGGTAACAAACCTAAAGAGTTGCGCAAATTGAAAGAAATGAAAAAAGACAACACAGTTAAAGCGCTTCTTGAAACAAAATTTGATAGAGAAACTATTGCAATTTTACTGGGAATTGATAAAAATGACATTCCTGAAATATTACAACACTGCAACTACTCCGAAGCGTTTATTCAAACTGCAAACGACTTACAAATTTTGGATGCTATTAGCCAATGCTATGAGCAATACAAGGTTTTAAAGAAATAAAAGTTAAAAATTTTCTCCACTTTTTTACTTTAGAATTATATTTATTTCAAAATCTATTCTTCATATTTACTTAAAATAATACTAGTTTATTTAAGTTACTAAAAATACTACAGATATTTACAAAAAAATTAAACAAATGAAAAATAGTATCTCTAAATTATTGATTTTATTTTGCACAATCGGTGCTTTCGCTCAAACCCATTATATAAGTAAAAAAATAAGCACCACCGGCAATGAAGGTTGGGATTATTTAACTGTAGATGAGATAAACCAGCACTTATTTGTTTCACACGGAAATAGTGTAAATGTTATTGATTTAAAAACCGATAAAACCATTGCAGTAATTCCAAATACTAATGGAGTACATGGTATTGCTATTGCAAACGATTTAAACAAAGCATTTATCACCGATGGAAAAGACAATGCAGTTACTATAATCAATTTAACCACATTTGAATTAATTGAAAAAGTGGCGATTGAAGGGCAAAAACCGGATGCCGTTATGTACGATTTGTTTTCTCATAAAGTATTTACTTTCAATGCCAAAAGTAAAGATGCAACGGTACTGGATGCTACTTCTAACAAAGTAATAAAAACTATTGCCCTTGGTGGAAAACCAGAATATCCTACAACGAATACCAAAGGATTAATTTATGTTAATATTGAGGATACTAACGAAATTAAAACCATTAATGCTACCACACTTGAAGTGGTAAACACTTGGAGCATTGCCCCTGGTGAAGAACCAAGTGGTTTGGCATTAGATTTAGAAACCAACCGTTTGTTTTCCGTTTGCAGTAATAAACTAATGATGATATTAGATGCAACAACAGGAAAAATCCTAGACAAACTTCCAATTGGTGATGGTTGTGATGGCGTTGCTTTAGACCCCGAGAAAAAATTAATTTACAGTTCAAATGGCGAAGGAACTATAACGGTTGTGAAAGAACAAAACGCTAATTCTTTTTCGGTTATCGAAACCATACCAACACAAAAAGGAGCACGAACTATTGCTATTGATAAAAGTACACATAAACTCTATTTATCTTCTGCAGAATATGGCCCAAAACCAGAGCCAACTGCAGAAAATCCAAAACCAAGAGCCAGTATTATTCCAAATTCTTTTGTAGTTTTAGTAATCGATACAAAAGTTAAATAACTTTTATTTTTTTT
>CANGCT010000163.1 GCA_947452415.1 Flavobacteriaceae bacterium | reverse complement strand
TATCTTTTATCGTTATTCAAATCGAGGGTGCAAAGAAACAAAAAAGAAACCTTATAGCCAAAAAAATATTAGACATTTTTTAAAATTTCTTTTTGTAATAGTTCAAATGCTTTATTTACAGTTCTATCTATCACTTTTTCACGTGGTTGACCAAAATTAAATTCTTCTACTAAAATACCGTTTGGGGTTGCTAATGCTATAAAAACGGTTCCAATGGTTGCATCTGCATCTCCTTTGGATGGGCCAGCGTTGCCAGTAGTGGCAATTGCATAGTCGGATTTCATTAGGTTTTGTACTCCCAATGCCATTTGGGTAGCAACTTCTGCACTTACTACCGAAAATTCTTCGATAGTTTTTTGTGAAACTCCTAAAATCGAAACCTTAGTATCTGTAGCATAAGTCACTACGCCTCCTCTAAAATAGTTAGAAGCGCCTGCAACCGAAGTTAATTCTTGTGCAATTTTACCTCCAGAGCAACTTTCAGCAGTGGAAATAGTTTTTCCTTGTTGGGTTAATAATCGTCCTAAAACTACTTCAATAGTTTCGTCTTCGTCAAATCCAACAATGATGTCCCCAATGATTTTGGCTAAAGAGTGCACCTTTTCGTTTATGGTATTTTCGAGAATTTGTTTGTTTGTTCCTCTTCCTGTTAAGCGCAAACGCACTCTTCCTGGGGCTGGCAAATAGGCTAATTTTATAAATTCTGGCAGTCTGTTTTCCCAGTCTTCAATACGCTCGGCAACCAGACTTTCTCCTTGTCCATAAGTCATAATTGTTTTGTGTAAAATGTAAGGCCGCTTGTATTCATTTACAATTTTTGGGATAATTTCATTCTCCACGATATACTTCATTTCATAAGGAACTCCAGGCAACGAAATATAAACCGTATTCTCCTTTTTCATCCACATACCAGGAGCAGTTCCCACTTTATTGAATAACACTTGGCATTTGGATGGAACCAATGCTTGATCTTTATTCATTTGGGAAGCAGGTCGCTTCATAACCGATTCTATTAGTTCAATTACATGAGTTTCTACTTCTTTATTGATTACCAAAGTATCGTTGAAATATTCGCAAAAGGTGTGTTTGGTGATATCGTCTTTTGTAGGGCCTAGACCGCCAGTTATTATTACAAAGTCAACTTTATTTTGCAAGGATGCAAAAGTGTCTAAGATGTGCTGCTTGTTGTCACTAATAGAAAGCAATTCGTGGGTTTGGACTCCAATTCGATCTAGTGCTTTAGCAATGAAACCCGAATTGGTATCTATAATTTGGCCTATTAGAATTTCGTCGCCAATGGTTACTATGGTTGCTTTCAATGAATATTATATATTAAATTTTGGATATTAAATTTACTGTTGTATTCAAAGATACAACAAATAAGAAAATGGAAAACTCTTTAGCCCCGATTGAAGTGGAAATCCTTTGCTTTTTTTCTTTAAAAAAGCAAAGATTGCAACGAAAAGCGGGAAAATGGTTTACCGATAAAGCCCGAACCATTCGCTTCAAATTATTAAACTTCGAAATCTTTTTTTATTTCTTTTATGGCTTTTTCCAATTGCTTTTTAATGCTATCACAAGTTGCTTCAATTTCTCTTCTTTTGCCTTTAACATTAGTCCAAGCTTCCACCTGAAGAATTTCATCGTAGGCAATTAACATGCCTAATAAATCTAGGGAAGGCTTGATTTTATGAGCAAAAGCATAGGCTTGCTTGTAGTCTTTTTCTTTAATTCCCAATTCCATTTGTTTGAAATCTTTGGGGATTTCGGTTACAAATAACTGCACGATTTCGAGTACAAAATTGGGGTCGTTATCCGAAAGCGCGTGCACTTTAGAAAGGTTGTAATTAATTGCCATTATTTCACTTGTATTCTAAATGATTTTTTGTCTTCTATAAATCCTTCGAGGATGTCGTTTGGCTTGACAGCGCTAACGCCTTCGGGGGTTCCTGTAAATATAATATCACCTTTTTTTAGGGTGAAAAACTGCGAAACATGTGCAATTAATTCGTCTATTTTCCAGAGCATGTGGCTAGTATTTCCTAATTGCACTATTTCTCCGTTTTTTACTAATTTAAATTCCATATTTTCTAGCGAATTGTAGTCTTTTTTAGGATAGAAATCGCCTATAACTGCGGAACCATCAAAGGCTTTGGCTTTTTCCCAAGGCAGTCCTTTTTCTTTTAATTTGGCTTGCAAATCGCGGGCGGTAAAGTCAATTCCTAGTCCGATTTCATCGTAGTAATTATGTGCGAATTTGGGCTCAATATACTTTCCTACTTTGTTGATTTTGACTAAAATTTCTACTTCGTGGTGCACATCGTTACTAAATTCTGGAATTACAAACGGATGCTGTTTTAATAGAATTGCCGAATCGGGCTTCAAAAAAACAACCGGTTCGTCTGGACGTTCGTTTTGAAGTTCTTCGATATGCTTCACGTAATTTCTACCGATACAGATGATTTTCATTTTGTAGGTTTTAGGTTCTAGGTTTTAGGTCCTTGGTGCTGGGTTTTGGGTGCTGGGTTTTAGGTTCTGACTTCTGCACTTTTACCTCTTCCAACTTCCTGCTTCCATCTTCCTGCTTTCTACTATTTCGTGTTTAGTTTTCTTAATTTAATGGCTGTTAAAACTTTTTTGGTGTATAATGGAAAATCGGCTCCTTGTATCCAACCATAATATCCGGGTTCTTTTTCAAGAATGTCTTCTACTAATTGTCCTTTGTTTTTTCCGAAGGTAAAAATTTCTTTTCCTTCTTTATTTAAGGCAATAAACCCAGCAAAATCAACTGATTTTTTTCGAGTTGTATATTCTGAAAGCCATTTCATATCGTTATCTAAATCGTCGTAACGGTCTAATTGTGCTTTTAAAATTTCATAGGTTGCCATAGTATCGGCTTCGGCAGAATGGGCATTTTCAAGGTTGGTACCACAATAAAATTTCAAGGCAGCACTAAGGGTGCGTTCTTCTTTTTTATGGAAAATGGTTTGCACATCAACAGAAACTCTGTTTTTCATATCAAAATCTACTTCAGCACGAAGTAGTTCTTCGGCCAAAAGCGGAATATCGAATCTGTCAGAATTATATCCTCCTAAATCGGAGTCTTTTATCATGTTGTGCACTTTTGGAGCCAATTCTTTAAAGGTTGGTTCGTTGGCTACTTTTTCATCGGTAATGCCATGCACAGCGGTGGTTTGAGGCGGAATTGGAATGGTTGGATTGACTAACCAGGTTTTGCTTTCTGTAGTTCCGTTAGGAAAGACTTTAAAAATAGAGATTTCTACAATTCTATCTTTCGCTACTTCAATTCCTGTCGTTTCCAAGTCAAAAAAACAAATAGGTCGGTTTAATTTTAATTCCATTTTAAAAAATAATTTAGTCACAAATATAAAATATTGTGGGTACTGATAATCAATTTTTTAGTTTTTTATTTTAACAAAAAAAGAAAAACCCTTTCAAAAAATTGAAAGGGTTGATTTATAATGAATTATTCAGGTTTAGCAGAATTAAAATTCTCTATTTGCATCAAATGCTTCAAGATATTCAGCAACACGTTTTACAAAACTTCCTCCAAGTGCACCATCAACAACTCGGTGGTCGTAACTGTGCGACAAGAACATTTTTTGACGAATACCGATGAAGTCTCCTTCGGGAGTTTCAATCACTGCAGGCACTTTACGGATAGCACCAAGAGCAAGAATACCTACTTGTGGTTGGTTTATAATTGGTGTTCCAAAAACTGATCCGAAAGTTCCAACGTT
>CANGCT010000162.1 GCA_947452415.1 Flavobacteriaceae bacterium | reverse complement strand
GATTAATTCGGTATTAATTTGTCCTGAAATGCTTTCATATCCGTTAACCACACTTCCTGCACCTTTGGTAATTTGGATGCTTTCCACCCAAGTTCCAGGCGTAAAAGACAATCCGTAGGCTTGTGAAGCACCTCGAACCGACGGGATGTTTTCTTCGGTAATCATAAGATAAGGCGAAGTCAAACCCAACATTTTAATTTGTTTGGTTCCGGTTAAAGCATCGGCAAAATTCACGTCAATAGACGGATTGGTTTCAAAACTTTCGGCTAGATTGCAACAAGCCGCTTTTAGTAATTCTTTGCTACTCACAACCGAAGTATTGGTGGTTGTAGTAAGCGATTTTCGTATTCCTTTTTTTACTCCTTCTACTTTCACATCTTCCAATTTTGTTTGGGAGAAATTCACAGCAGAAACGAATAACATTAGGAATAATGTTATTTTTTTCATTTTTGAAAAATTTAATTTTGAATTTAAATTTGTTTCTAAAAGAGTAAAAAAGTTTTAAGACACGAATTGCACGAATTTTACACGAATTAGTTTTAGTGGTAGATTTCACTAATTTAAAAACTGCGTTTTAATCACACAATTGTTTCTTTAAGCAATAGGTATTAATGCTTTTTGCTTAACTTTTAAACTCCTAAACTTTCAAAATGAAAATTATCCGTAAAAGGTATATTGGCTATACAAAAGGTACAATGGCGGCGCATTGGCATCGCAATAATAAGAAGTAGTTACTTTTTGCTGGAAGTTAAAAGCATCCGGAAACACTAGTGGTTTCCATTCGTTACAAACTAAGTTATAATAAGAATCTATTGAAAAAGATTTAGCCGTAATTTGGTCTATTTTCTCGTTGGATTTTATAATTTTATCATGGCAACATTTCGATTTTTTTTCCACCACACCACAACAATCTTTCTCAATTTCGTGGCAAGCAGTTGGGGTATTTATAGAAACCGAAGCAATTTCATTTTCACAATAATGCACGTTAAAAGACATTCCTAAATTGGAAACCAATAGGAAAAATACTAACAATACATTGGTGTATTTTCTGAAATTCATAATGCAAAGTTAACCAAAAAGTAACTACTTGAATTAATTGTTTGTTAAAAGTTTACAGCTCAAACTCTTGCCCCATTAAAGGCACAGAGCAATCCCAGCCGTATTTTTCATTTATTTTAATTCGAAGTTCGTCTGCTGGCGCATTTTCACCATGAACAATAAACACTTTTTTGGGCTTGGTTTCTATTTCGGAAAGCCAATTCAGTAAATCCTTTCGATCCCCATGGGCAGATAATCCTTCAATCTCCACTATGTTCGCTTTTACATCGTAGTATTTTCCTCTAATTTTAATATCGGGTGCACCCTCTAATAGTTTTCTGCCACGAGTTCCCTCGGCTTGGTATCCTACAATAATTACGGTAGTTTCTGGTAGACTTATATAACGTTCCAAATAACTCAAAACTCTTCCTCCCGTAATCATTCCGCTGGCGGCAATTACCACTTTAGGCTTTTTATTATAAATAAAATTGATGGTATCTTGATAATCGGAAACCATGGTAAACATCGCACACATTGCTACGCATTCTTCTTCTGAAAGTTTGTGCCATTTTTTGTTATTTCGAAAAATCTCCAAAACACTAATTCCCATTGGAGTGTCAATAATATAGGGTATGTTTGGGATTTTGCCTTCTTCTTTTAATTGCCAAAGCAAATACATAATGGTTTGGGCACGTTCTACCGCAAAACTCGGAATGATGACAGTCCCTCCTTTAGAATAAGCATTGTTGATATAGGCTTCAAGAAGAAATTTCACTTCTTCATTTGGATGCATTTTATTGCCATAAGTACTTTCAATAAATACATAATCGGCTTTTTTAGGTTTGGTTGGCGGATACATCAATACATCATCATCCCTACCAATATCTCCAGAAAAAACTAAAGTTTTACCCTCAAGAGTTAAGGCTATCGAACAAGCACCAAGAATATGACCAGCATTAGTAAAAACCGCCGAAATTTCAGCATCTAAATTAATAGTTTCATTTTCATTCACTACTCTAAAATGCGGAAACACCTTTTCTGCTTGGGCTACATCGTAAAGCGGCTCGGCTTTTTCATGTTTGGAATATTTCCCTTCATTGGCTTTATAAGCCTCTTCTTCCTGAATTTTAGCACTATCTAAAAGGATTAATTTTGCTATATCTTTAGTGGGACTCGTGCAATAAATCTTACCTTCAAATCCTTGATTTACTAATCGGGGCAACCAACCACAATGGTCTAAATGGCCGTGCGTTAGTAAAACATAATCTATTGTTGATGGCAAAACCGGCAGAGGTTCCCAATTGAGTTCGCGCAAAGGCTTAATACCTTGAAACTGCCCGCAATCAATTAAAATTCTTACTCCGTTGCTTTCAATTACTGTTTTTGATCCGGTTACTGTTCCGGCTCCACCAATGAATTTAACTTTCATGATTTAAATATTTACATAGTTCTGCAACTTCTTTTAATACATTTTTTATTCTATTTGGGGACAATCCTAAACGTTCCAAAATTTGGGTATTATGAATCAATTCGCTTGCTAGGATAACATCCAAAACCAACAACTTATCTTTTTCTGCAAGAGTTAAAGTAGTAAGGCAGGTTACTGGATAAAGTCTGCTAGAATCAATTTTAGTGCGTAAATTATCTTTTTTGGGATAATCCCAACTTAACATATTCATTTGAGAGCAGTTTCCAAAAGCAACTGCATCGCTACTGAATCTATTATTAGTAACAATCCAACAACTGGAAATTTTATCAGTATTAGTAAAGATGTTTTGTTTTCGATCTTTCAAATCATTGAAGCGCGAAAGTATATACATGGGGATTTTTACGTCCGAAATCACATTTCTACTTGCATGAAATTTACATTCAATAATTGCAATTTCATCGTCTTTACGGATGGCCACATCAATTTCGTGGGTAACACATTTTCCTTCTAAAGTTAAATTGGTAATGGCCTTGTACCCTTCGGCAGTAAAAAGACGTGCAATGAATTTTTCAAAAAAGAAACCCGCGGGACCTAGCATTTGTATGGCCGATCGAAGATTGTATTGGGCAGCGTGGGAGTTGGATTCTTTTTTCAATAGCCCAAAAGCCATTTTGTAAATTTGCTTGGTGGGTATACCATCGTAAATTTGACTTTGTATCGAATTCACAATTCGTTCTACTGCCTCATGGGAAGCCCCCGATTTTAGTAAGGATTTTTTAAGTTTCTCGGGTTCAAATTCAACTATATCTCCAGAAAATTTAACTACTTTCATCTTTTTGTCATTTACCTACATAAAGATACAAAAAAAAGAAAACTATTTCATTTTTTTTTGATAATAAAATGCAGGGATAAAAAGAATTAAGAAAATGGGTTGGATGATAAATCTTCGGATATAAAAAAGATTCATTTTATTGGTTTCTCCAAATTTTATAAGCACAAAAAAGAAGGCTACCATGAAGAGAATTCCGAAAATAGAATATAAAAATATAGAGAATTTCAATATTTTGGTATCGTTAAAAAGCAATCGAAGCAATCCTAAAGATATAATCGAATTCAAATAATATCGAAACCCCATACTAAAAAACAACTTAATACTATTGATGTTAGGCAATGGCAAATGCGAATAATTCGATTTGAAATAGGCCAAGAACGGGTCGTAGAAAATAGTATTTTCAAAGGCTCTAATAGCAACCAATAGAGATAGCAAAAGAATTCCGAAGAAGACTTTGGTTTTATTTTTCAGCAGGTTTGTCAGCATAAAAAGAATATTTATT
>CANGCT010000161.1 GCA_947452415.1 Flavobacteriaceae bacterium | reverse complement strand
GCTTCATCTTGAGACAAACAATTTTTTCTAGAAATATAACGATACAAGTTCCAACCTAATAAAAATATTGCAGCTCTAGAAATCCAGAAAGCAAAATTCAAATAACCCGATTTACCTGCTACCATTTCATCGTAGTTTGGATTTCCTTTTTCAGTAATCCCTTTTGCCATCCAAGCAAATAAATGATTCGATTCAAATAAATGGGTTCCTGTTACCACTAATAGGATAAAGAAAATTACAGAACCTACTGGTAAGTAAGCCGTTATACCTTGCATAACTCTAAACAATACTGGTGACCAACCTGCCTGTGCTACTTGTTGGATAGCATAAAAAGCTAGTACACCTAAAGAAATCAACATAAAGAAGATACAAGCTATATATAAAGCAGCCCATGGTTTATTTTGTAATTGATGAAAAACATGCTCAGCATGTTCTTTATGTTCTTTAGTAACATCTGCTTCAGATTCGTGAGCATGCTCCACTTTTTCAACTGCTACAGCTGCAACTGCTTTGGTAGTATCTTCAGAGATAACTAATGAATCAGTGGCAACTTTTGTTGTATCGTTTGCAACAACCGCATCAGTTTTAGTAACTTCTTCAGTTGTCAATGCTAAGGTTTTAGCATCTTCTATTACTGCTTCCGATTTATGTTCTTCGTGGTGACTTTCAGCTATAATTTTTTCTGCTTCTTCAACAGTTTTAGGTGCAGCTAAAAACCCATACACAATACCTACGAATCCTAAGATCATTAGAATAAGTGCTGTGGTTTTTAATTTTTTTGAAAATGTATACATATCTATAAGAATCTGTTTGTTCAAGTATTATAATTGTCCTTTAAGTTTCATTACATAAGCCGCAACCATCCAACGCTCTTGTTGGTTTAATTGGTTGGCATAAGAACCCATTGAATTAAGTCCGTAGTTAATCACGTGATTAATACTTCCTTCATTAATTACTCTATCGGCATAACTAGGAACTCCTAAAAATTTACCTTGAGTAACTAATCTTCCTTTTCCATTACCTTCGTTTCCATGACAGATAGCGCAATAAATTTCAAAAAGCTCTTGTGCTTTTTTCATATCAATTTTTGCTGGATCTATAGGAGACGGTAAGTTTGCAGCTTTAACTGCATTATAAGCTTCTGGAGTATTTGGGTAATCGTAAGGAATATATCCTCTTTTAATAGTTCCTACAGGAGGCAATTGTCCTTCTTTTCCGTGAAGTCCTGTTGGAGAATTGAATGCTGTAGATTCAGAATAGGTTTCATAGGCAACCGACTCATACATGTTTGGCATATATTGATAGTTAGGCGCTCCATTATCCTTACAAGACGAAAAGGAAATTACAATTCCTAATACTAATGTTATTTTTAATAAACTTTTCATGTCTGTTTAGTTCTTTTCAATTACTTTAACTTCAACTGCCCCTGTTCCTTTTAAGAAAGAAGTTAATTCTTCTTCATTATCATTAACAGCTACTTCCATCAAGAAGTGGTCGTCTGTAGTTCTAACATCTGGATTTTCTGCTTGTTTGAAAGGCCATAATCTACTTCTCATGTAAAAAGTGATAACCATTAAGTGGGCTGCAAAAAATACAGTCATTTCAAACATTACTGGCACAAAAGCAGGCATGTTTTGAATGTAACTCATACTTGGTTTTCCTCCAATATCTTGTGGCCAATCTTGAATCATGATGAAATCCATCATGGTTATTGCTACTGTAAGTCCAATACATCCATAGATAAAGGCACATATAGCCAATCTGGTTGCTGGCAATCCCATTGCTTTATCCAATCCGTGAACCGGAAATGGAGTAAAAACTTCTTCAATATGATGGTGAGCTTTTCTGGTTTGCTTTACAGCATCCATCAAAATGTCATCATCATTGTATATAGCGTGTATAAATTTATTACTACTCATAACAACTATTAGTGTTTATCTGAATGATTATTCTCTTCTTTTTCTCTGTTCTTTTTGTAATATTCTCCAGAAGATTTCAAGATTGTTTTTACCTCTGCTTGAGCAATTACTGGAAAAGTTCTAGCATATAATAGGAATAAAACAAAAAAGAAACCAATTGTGCCTGTGAAAATACCGATATCAATAAATGTTGGAGAGAACATCGTCCAAGAAGACGGTAAGTAATCTCTATGTAAAGAGGTAACGATAATTACAAAACGCTCAAACCACATCCCTATATTTACAACAATAGAGATAATAAAGGAGAACATAATACTAGTTCTTAATTTTTTAGACCACATGAATTGTGGAGAGAAAACATTACAAGTCATCATTGACCAATAGGCCCACCAGTATGGTCCAGTAGCTCTATTCAAGAACGCATATTGTTCGTATTCTACACCTGAGTACCATGCTACGAATAATTCGGTAATATAAGCAACCCCAACAATAGAACCTGTAATCATGATTACAATATTCATTAATTCAATATGTTGAATAGTTATGTAAGCTTCTAAGTTAGAAACTTTTCTCATAATGATCAACAAGGTATTTACCATTGCAAATCCTGAGAATACTGCTCCAGCAACGAAGTAGGGAGGGAAAATTGTAGTATGCCATCCTGGTACGATAGAGGTAGCAAAGTCCATAGATACAATAGTGTGCACAGACAATACTAATGGTGTAGCTAAACCTGCAAGAACCAAAGATACTTCTTCAAAACGTTGCCAATCTTTAGCTCTACCGCTCCATCCAAAACTTAATATAGAGTATACTTTTTTATTAAAAGGAGTTACTGCTCTGTCTCTTAGCATAGCAAAATCAGGGAGCAAACCAGTCCACCAGAATACTAAAGATACCGAAAGGTAGGTTGAAATTGCAAATACATCCCAAAGTAATGGTGAATTAAAGTTTACCCATAAAGAACCAAATTGGTTAGGAATTGGAACTACCCAGTATGCCAACCATGGACGACCCATGTGGATAATAGGAAACAATCCTGCTTGTACCACAGAGAATATAGTCATAGCTTCTGCAGAACGATTAATTGCCATTCTCCATTTTTGACGAAAAAGCAACAATACTGCAGAAATTAATGTTCCTGCATGACCGATACCAACCCACCAAACGAAATTGGTAATATCCCAAGCCCAACCTACTGTTTTGTTTAGTCCCCAAGAACCAATACCAGTAGATACAGTATAAACGATACAACCTATTCCCCAAAGGAAAGCTGCTAATGCGATTGAAAAAACGGTCCACCATTGTTTGTTTGCTCTACCCTCAACTGGGGCAGCAACATCTACAGTCACATCGTGATAACTTTTATCACCAATAACTAATGGTTTTCTAATGGGTGCTTCGTAGTGAGACGACATAATCCTTTATCTTGTTTCTTAATAATTCTTTTTAACTAGGTATTTCTAACTTTTACGTGGTAGATAACGTTTGGTTTAGTACCAACATGCTCTAATAAATGATACATTCTTTTGTCTTCCAATAAATCGGCAACATTAGATTCTTTATCATTTACATCTCCAAATTTCATTGCTCCGTTAGAACAAGCATTGGAACAAGCAGTTTGGAATTCTCCATCTTTTATTACTCTTCCGTCACGTTTTGCATCTAGAATAGTTTTTTGTGTCATTTGAATACACATAGAACATTTTTCCATTACTCCACGAGAACGAACGTTAACATCTGGATTGATAACCATACGTCCTAAATCATCATTCATATGATAATCAAATTCGCTGTTTTTGTTATACAAGAACCAGTTGAAACGACGTACTTTATAAGGACAGTTGTTAGCACAATAACGAGTACCAACACATCTGTTGTAAGCCATTT
>CANGCT010000160.1 GCA_947452415.1 Flavobacteriaceae bacterium | reverse complement strand
TCTCTGTATTTACTCACTTCCAACTTCCAACTTCCAACTTCCAACAAATTACTTTCTGCAACTTTTCCAATTTTGAAAAACTCCATTCCTTCAAATGCTTTTTCAAAAGTAGCATCGTCTTTTGCTTGCAACACAACTCCAATATTCTCAGAAAATAAAATCTTAACTAAATCTTTTTCTTCAAAACAATCAAAATTCAATTTCATTCCAGCCTCAATTACGGCTGTAGTTCCCCCATCGGGGTTTTGCTCCCCTGCTTTGGAGGGGCTGGGGGAGGTTGGGCTAAAACACATTTCCAATAAAGTAGTAATCAATCCACCACTTCCAATATCGTGTCCTGCAAGGATTTGTCTGTCTTTAATTAAATTTTGAATGGTATTAAACGCATTTTTAAAATAGTTAGAATCCTTAATGGTAGGAGTTTCTGTTCCAATTTTATTTAAAGTTTGTGCAAACGAACTTCCACCTAATTTAAAATCATCTTGCGATAAATTAATATAATAAATAGAACCTCCATTGCGTTGCAAAACAGGTTCTACCACCTTAGTAATATTCGAACAATTTCCTCCTGCAGAAATAATAACCGTTCCCGGTGCAATCACTTCGTCATTCGGATATTTTTGCTTCATGGAAAGCGAATCTTTCCCAGTTGGAATATTGATTCCTAATTCGATTGCAAAGTCCGAACACGCTTGAACTGCTTCATACAATCGAGCATCTTCTCCTTCATTTTTACAAGCCCACATCCAGTTAGCAGAAAGTGAAACACTTTGTAAATTATCTTTTAACGGAGCAAAAACAATATTCGACAACGCTTCTCCAATAGCATTTCTACTACCGGCTTTTGGGTCAATCAGTGCCGAAATAGGCGCGTGCCCAATAGAAGTTGCAATTCCCTCTTTTCCGTTATAATCTAATGCCATTACGCCAACGTTGTTCAATGGCAATTGCAAAGGTCCAACACATTGTTGTTTAGCCACTTTTCCGCCAACACAACGATCGACTTTATTAGTCAGCCAGTCTTTACAAGCAACGGCTTCTAGTTGCAGTACATTTTCTAAATATGTTGGTATATTTTCAGTAGTATATTCTAAATCAGTATATTTTCTAACTATAGTTTTATCGTTCATGACCACTTTTGGCGAACTTCCAAACATGTCTTCTAAGGCAAAATCCATTGGTTTTTCTCCCGTAGTTTTACTTTTTTCCTCCCAGTTATTTAAATTTTGGAAGTCAAGAACCCTTTTTTTATTTTCGGAAAAATATTTTTTATTTTGGGTTTCAAAAGTAAAACGATGATTACCTGTAACTTCCCCAACTTGGTACATTGGCGAACGCTCTCTGTCGGCAATACGTTGCAAGGTGTCTATATCCTTTTGTCCGATAACCAATCCCATACGTTCTTGGCTTTCGTTTCCTATAATTTCCTTTGCGGATAGGGTAGGGTCTCCCACTGGTAATTTATCTAAATCGATTAATCCACCGGTTTCTTCCACTAATTCCGATAGGCAATTCAAATGTCCACCAGCGCCATGATCGTGAATAGATACAATAGGATTTACGTCACTTTCTACCAAACCACGAATAGCATTAGCAGCACGTTTTTGCATTTCAGGATTAGATCGTTGGATTGCATTTAATTCTATACCAGAACCTAAAGCACCCGTATCGGCAGAAGAAACTGCTGCACCACCCATTCCAATTCTATAATTTTCACCACCAAGAATCACGATTTTATCTCCTGTTTTTGGTTTTTGTTTTTGTGCTTGCGATGCTTTTCCGTAACCAATTCCACCCGCTTGCATGATAACTTTATCGTAACCTAATTTTCGGTCGTCTTCATCATGTTCAAAGGTCAAAATAGACCCCGTAATTAATGGTTGTCCAAATTTATTTCCAAAATCGGAAGCACCATTTGAGGCTTTTATCAAAATATCCATTGGCGTTTGGTACAACCATTTTCGTTCGGTCATGCCATTCTCCCAATTTCTGCTGCCCAGAGCGGAGTCGATCGGGTCTTCTAATCTAGAATAGGCAGTCATGTAAACCGCAGTTCCAGCCAAAGGCAACGAACCTTGACCACCAGCCAATCTATCGCGAATTTCACCTCCCGAACCTGTTGCAGCACCATTAAAAGGCTCAACGGTGGTTGGAAAATTATGGGTTTCTGCTTTTAAGGAAATAACCGAATCGAACTGTTTTTTGGTATAAAAATCTGGCTTATCGGCAGTGTTGGGTGCAAATTGCTCTACGGTTGGCCCTTTAATGAAAGCCACATTATCTTTGTAAGCAGAAACAATATCATTAGGATTTTCGGCTGCAGTTTTCTTAATTAATTTGAATAAAGAAGAAGGTTTTTCTACTCCATCAATTACAAACGTTCCGTTGAAAATTTTATGACGGCAATGTTCTGAATTCACTTGCGAAAATCCAAACACTTCCGAATCGGTAAGTTTTCTATTTAATTTCTTAGATAGATTTTCTAAATATGCTACTTCGTCAGCACTTAAAGACAAACCTTCTTGTTGGTTATAAACGGCAATATCTTCAATTTCTAAAATTGCTTCCGGTTGGATATTTATTGTAAAAATATCTTGGTGCAATTCGGAATATTTTTGCGAAAGCATTGGATCGAAAGCAACAAAATTAGCAGCAACTTTTTCAAATTCTTCAATTCGAATAATGCCTTCAATGTCCATATTTTGAGTAATTTCAACGGCATTGGTGCTCCAAGGCGTTACCATTGCAGCACGAGGGCCAACAAAAAAATCCGTAAGTACGGATTTATCTATTTTAGTTGCGTTACCAAAAAGCCAATTTAATTTAGAAATTGTTTCTGTTGAAAGTTCATTTTGTGTATGCTGCGCCAGTTCGCTGTTGCTCGTGTGAACAGCAAATACAGTAGTGGTTTCGTTACCGAAAAAGTGAATCATTGTGTTGTGTTGTATTGGTAGGGACAAGTCGCGACTTGTCCGTACGTTGTGTGTTGTGTGTTGTATCTGTAGGGACAAGTCGCGACTTGTCTGTACATTAATGCAAATTTAGTTTAAAAAACACAAGTAGCAAAATGAGTTATCAATAGTTTTTAACGGGTTTTCGACAATTTTAAGAGAATAAAAAAGCCTTCGAAAGAAGGCTTCTAAAATTAGTTTGCTATAAATTGGTAGGCACCAATATTGGTATTGGTTGAATTTCTTGGTTTATTTAAAATATCGAATGGGCTAGCGGCAGTAGGTGCTACTTTTGCAAATAAATCTTCGGTTGGCCACAGTTGGTTGTTGGCGATACTTTTAAACTTTGGATTTGTGTTCTTTTTGTTGCCATTTTGCTCTAAACGAATACTGTCATACAACGGATTTGCAATTAAAGCCGAACTTAAATCATTCACTTTAAACAAACAATTAGTAAAGGTTGTTGTGAATGTGAAAGAAGTTCCTTTTTTCTCTAATGAAATTTCGGTGCTATTAGAACCATATACAATACAATTGGTCATTGCAATGGTAGTTGGTTTAACTAAATAAGCAGTTACTGTTTCCAAATAATCATTCAAAATAACCGCTGCTTGTTTGGAACTGTTCCAGTTGTTGTTGAAAGTGCAGTTGGTAAAATTATACGTTCCACCATAAGTTGCTGCAACATTGGCTTGACCAGAATTATTAATCACTAAATTATCTGCAGTTATTTGAGCCGTTCTACCTAATATTCCATAGTTAGAACAATTGTAAATTTGGGAATCTTTAATGGTGAATTTTGTAAAAGAGTTATCTGTGGTTAGTGCTAAATTATTAGATAAAATACCAACAGATGCATTCTTTAAAGTAAGATGTTCAATTACATTATTTGATAAAGTAGAAAAATTGATAATTGCAGACCATTGACCAGGAACATCCGAGTAATCTGGTTCCAGTCGAT
>CANGCT010000159.1 GCA_947452415.1 Flavobacteriaceae bacterium | reverse complement strand
CCAGTTTGTTTCACTTTAGATGCAGGAGCAAACGTGCATGTTTTGTATCCCGAAAACGTTAGAGTAGAAACTTTGCAATTTATTAAAGACGAATTAGTTGGCTATTGTCAAAATGGGCAGTATATTTGTGATGAAATTGGAAATGGAAGTGAAATTTTAAACTAGTTTTAAATATGGATATTCAAGCCGAAAAAATATCATTAGCGCAGTTATTGCTTCAAACCGAAGACGTTACCATAATTAAAAAGGTGAAAGCAATTTTTAATTCTCAAAAAAAAGATTTTTGGGATGAGTTAACTGATAGTCAAAAATTTGAAATAGAAGAGTCCGATAGAGAAATAGATAGAGGAGAATTTTTCCTTTATGAAGATGTTATGTCAAAATATAGATAATGAAAAGAATTGTATTCTCTAAACGATCAAAAAATCAATTAGAATCATTATTAGAATATTTACAAAATAATTTTTCAATTTTAACAAAAGAAAAATTTATTACCAATTTTGATAAAATAGTCTTGATTATTCTAAAAAATCCAGATACTTTTAGAGTTTCAGAAGTAAATGGAAATATTAGAAAATGTGTTATTTCAAAACAAACTACTCTCTATTACAGATACAACATTAATGAAATCAGAATTCTTTCTCTTTTCGATACACGCCAAAATCCAAATAAAATCAATAAAATAAAATAATTTTTCATTGTTAATTATCAATTAAAAAATATGAAAGGACCCTTATTTTACTCTAAAATATTACTCTTCGGAGAATATGGAATCATCAAAGATTCTAAAGGCTTATCTATTCCTTATAATTTCTATAATGGCGCTTTAAAAGTAACCGAAAATCCTTCGGAAGAAGCCATAAAATCCAATGAAAGTTTAAATCGCTTTGTTGTTTATTTAGAAAATCTACAAAAAGAACAATCCGAACTCGTAACTTTTAACTTAAACCTTTTAAATGCCGATGTTGCAAGAGGTATGTATTTTGATTCTAGCATCCCTCAAGGATATGGCGTAGGAAGTAGTGGCGCTTTAGTTGCTGCTATTTACGATAAATATGCCAATGATAAAATTACAGTTTTAGAAAATCTTACACGAGAAAAATTACTTCAATTGAAGAATATTTTTGCTCAAATGGAATCCTTTTTCCACGGAAAAAGTTCTGGTCTAGACCCTTTAAATAGTTACTTAAGCATTCCAATACTAATCAATTCCAAAGACAATATCGAAGCCACCGGAATCCCTTCTCAAAGTGCAGAAGGAAAAGGTGCTGTTTTCTTGTTAGACTCCGGAATTGTAGGCGAAACTGCTCCTATGGTAAACATCTTTATGGAAAACCTAAAAGACCAAGGTTTTCGTACGATGCTTAAAAACCAATTCGTTAAATACACCGATTTATGTGTAGAAAACTTCCTTGGTGGCGACAAAAAATCCTTGTTTTCCAATACCAAAAAACTTTCTGCGGTAGTATTAAACAACTTTAAACCTATGATTCCTGAACAATTTCACGGAATCTGGCAAAAAGGAATTGACACCAACGATTACTACTTAAAACTTTGTGGTTCAGGTGGTGGTGGCTACATCCTTGGTTTTACCGAAGATTTAGAAAAAGCAAAAGAATCCTTAAAAGACTATACGTTAGAAGTGGTTTACCAATTTTAACCAACTAAATCATGTTAAGCCGACAAACCAAACGCACCATCCTGAAAATACTCAGCATGTTCTCGGTAGTTCGCGGTTACAACATCCCCATTATTGCACTTGCGCAATACCTATCGGCAATATTCATCATGGCACGAGAAAAACGTGCTTTAACAGTCCTTTTAGATTTTAATCTTTTTATAATTGTTATAGTATCTGGCCTAACTATTGCTTCTGGTTATATCATCAATAATTTTTACGACAGTAAAAAAGATTTAATCAACCGCCCAAACAAATCCAGAATTGACCATTTAGTAAGCCAAAGAACCAAACTCCAAGTTTATTTCACCGTAAATTTTGTAGTAGCATTATTAGCAATGCTCATATCGTTTAGAGCCGTAATGTATTTTTCTTCCTACATTTTTTTAATTTGGTTTTACTCCCATAAACTAAAAAAATACCCTATAATAGGTAATTTAACGGCTTCATTTTTAGCAATTTTACCATTTTTCGCAATGTTATTGTACTACAAAAACCTCTATCCTGAGATTTTTGCACACGCAACGTTTTTATTTTTACTGCTTTTAATCCGCGAAATAATAAAAGATTTAGAAAACATAAAAGGCGACATCGCCAACGATTACCGAACCATTCCAGTTATTTATGGCGAAATATTTGCCAAAAAAACCATCACACTATTAACCATTCTTACGGTAATTCCGGTGTATTTTTTAGTAGAAGTTTACGAAGTTGGCTACATGGACATCTATTTCTACATCAGTCTCATCATCCTGATTTTCTTCCTGCTTTTATTATGGAAAGCCAATTCCAAGATCCAATACCTACAACTACACATCATCCTAAAAGTCATAGTTGTTTCGGGAGTATTCAGCATCGTTTTAATAGATCCCTCAGTGCTAATTCATGGCAGAGCCCTTCTTAAAATTTAGGAGCGAATCATTTGGCATTTTAGTAAACGTCATTCCTGCCATCCGTTACAATCTGTCATTGCGTGGAACTAAGCAATACAAAACAACTATTTATTAACGCAATGCCAGGATTTTCACTTCTGTCAGGGCTAAAACAGTTACGTCCTTTTTATAAATATCAATTTTAAAACCACTAAACTAATAAACTTTCTAAACTCATAAACATTTTTTTGTTACTTTTGAATTATGAAGATAGAAGATCAAAAAGAACTCATTTCTGGTTTCAAACATTTAGAATTATTAGCCAACCAAGTGGTAGAAGGCTTTATTTCGGGTATGCATAAATCACCTTTCCATGGTTTTTCTGCAGAATTTGCCGAACATAAAACTTATAACGTAGGCGAAAGTACCAAACACATCGATTGGAAATTATTTGCCAAAACCGATAGATTATATACTAAACGCTTTGAAGAAGAGACCAACCTTCGTTGTCATTTAATTATAGACAATTCCTCTTCCATGCATTATCCTAAATTAGAGGCTAACCAGCCCTTTTACGAAAGTAAAATCGGATTTTCAGTCTTGGCTTCTGCTGTGCTCATGAGTTTGCTTAAAAAGCAACGAGATGCCGTAGGGTTAAGTGTTTTTTCGGATAATTACGAATACTATGCTCCCGAAAAAGGAAGCGATCGCCACCACCGAATGTTATTGCATAAACTAGAAGATTTATTAGTTTCTCCTAAACAAGCCAAATCTACTGATACAATAACTTTTTTACATCAAATTGCCGAAAAAATGCACCGTCGTTCGATGATAGTCATTTTTACAGACATGTTTCAAGAAGACAACCAAGAAGCCTTGTTTAATGCATTACAGCATTTAAAACATAACAAACACAAAGTAGTTTTATTTCACGTGATTGATGAAAAAAGAGAATTAAATTTTGACTTTGACAACACGCCACGCAAGTTTATTGATGTAGAAACTGGTGAAATTGTCAATCTTTTTGCTGAAAATGTAAAAGAGGAATACGAAAAAAACCTTCAAAGTTACTTTAAAAGTTTATCGATGGCCTGCGCTCAGAATAAAATAAAATACGTTCCGGTTAATGTTGGTGCAAATTTCGAAAAAATTCTCACTACATACTTAGCTGAAAAACAAATGTTTGGTTAAGACAGAAAAAAATAACTAAAAAAATCTACAGAAACGCTTGCGAATCTAGAAAATGGGTGTATATTTGCAACCGCAATAAAGCGATGGTTTGGTAGTTCAGTTGGTTAGAATACATGCCTGTCACGCATGGGGTCGCGGGTTCGAGTCCCGTCCAGACCGCTAAATTGGGAAAAGCACTTCAGAAATGAAGTGCTT
>CANGCT010000158.1 GCA_947452415.1 Flavobacteriaceae bacterium | reverse complement strand
TTCGAAAAATGCTTTCATTTTTAAACAAGTGTTATATTTACATTCGCAAAAGTATAAAATATCCTCATGATAACAAGCATTTTTAAAAAATCTACACCAATTAATTATTCTCTGATGGGAATATTAATGATTTTGTTCTTTTTTATCTATCAATTTAACAGCGCAACAAACATTCATTTTTTAATAGATTTTTTTAAAAAATTTGGTTTATTGGGTATTTTATTTGCTTCACTTTTCTTTTCTAATTTTATTGTTAAAAAGAATGGGCTGACCAAAGATAGCTCTTATACCATCCTTTTTTATTTTATTTTCTTGTTGTTTTTTCCAAAAATATTTAACAATATCAATTTGTTACTTGCTAATTTTTTCATTCTTTTATCCATGAGAAGATTGATTTCCTTGCAAACGTTAAAAGCTCCAAAAGAAAAAATATTTGATGCTTCACTATGGATATTTGTAGCTAGCTTGTTTCATTTTTGGGCAATTATTTTTCTGGTATTAGTTTATATTTCTATAATCTTTCATGTTTCAAGAGATTATAGAAACTGGTTAATTCCTTTTGTAGCTTTTTTTGTAATAGCAACAATCTTTATTGCTTATGATTTTATTATGGATAAAACCGCAATTAACAGTTATTTGCAAACGGAAGTGATAAATTATAAATTAGATTATTTCAGCAATCAAACACAAAATATTGCTTTTTCTGTTTTTTCTGTTTTTCTGTTTTTTTTTATTTTTCCTTTTATTTTTTCAATAAATAATAAGCCTTTAAACTTGCAGGCATCCTACAAAAAAGTGCTTTTTGCTTTATTATTTGGAGTGGCGATTTTTTTAATATCCCCTAATAAAAGCAGTGAAATTTTAGTTTTCACTTTTCTTCCGTTGGCAATTATTGCCACTAATACAATTGAATATTTGCAAAATAAAATCCAACAAGAAATCATCCTATTTATTTCTATTATTTGTGGATTATTTTGTTTCTTTTCGCAATTATAATTTACTTCCGTAGGCTAAATCACCAGCATCCCCTAGACCAGGAATAATATAGTTTTTTTCATTCAATTTATCATCTAAGGCAGCAACCCAAAGATGGCAATTGTTTGGCAGATTTTCTTCTAGATAGGCAATTCCTTCTGGGGCAGCAATAACAACGGCAATGTGAATTTCTTTTGGTTTTTGCTCCAAATGCAATTTCTTTAAAACCGCAACTATAGATTGTCCGGTGGCTAACATAGGGTCAATTAAAATTAAATTTTTATTTTCAAAGGAAGGAGCCGCTTGATATTCTACTAAAATATCAAAGTAATCATCGTTGTTAGGATGGTGACGGTAAGCAGAAACAAAGCCATTTTCGGCATTGTCAAACATGTTCATAAAACCAGTATGTAAAGCCAATCCAGCGCGAAGAATAGAGCATAAAACTACGTTATCGGCAATAGTTGTGGTACGTTTAATTCCAAGTGGTGTTTGTACATCAATTGCTTTATAGTCTAGATTTTTACTTAATTCATACGCCATAATTTCGCCAATGCGTTCGATGTTTTTTCTAAAACGCATGCTGTCTTTTTGGATGTTTACATCACGAATTTGAGCCAGAAAATGATTAAGAATACTATTGTTTTCAGAAATATAGTGAATTTGCATAAAAGGAATAATTTAATATGTTTATGTAAAAGTATAAAAACTATCTTTGCACTCTAGACCTTTTGGTCGAATTATATGAAATAAAATAAAATTTATAATTATGTTTTCAAAATTTGCCTATTCTATATTTGAACAAAGTATTCGGGATTATCACGTTCACGACAATGTAAACCAGCCTATTAACAACCCATATCCAAGCGATAAAATTGAACATTTATTGTATTTTAAAAATTGGGTAGATACCGTGCAATGGCATTATGAAGATATTATTCGGGATCCAAATATTGATCCTGTTGCTGCATTAACTTTAAAAAGAAAGATTGATGCGTCCAACCAAGAACGTACTGATATGGTAGAATATATTGACAGTTATTTCCTACAAAAATATGCACATGTTTTGGTTAAGGCTTCTGCCAAAATCAATTCAGAATCTCCAGCGTGGACTATTGATAGATTGTCTATTTTGGCTTTGAAAATTTACCACATGAACGAAGAAGCAACTCGTGTAGAGGCTTCACCAGAGCATAGAGCTAAATGCCAAGATAAACTAAAAGTACTTTTAGAACAACGTTCCGATTTATCGACAGCCATTGACGATTTATTGACTGATATTGAAAACGGAGATAAATTCATGAAGGTTTACAAACAAATGAAAATGTACAACGACGACGATTTGAATCCAGTTTTGTATCAAAATAAAAAATAAATTCATATAATTTTAAACCATTAAGATATTAAGTTTCATTAAGTTTTTCTTAATTTTCTTAATATCTTAATGGTTTTTAAAAATAATTATTTGTCCAATAAAACAACACATATTGCTATTATTAGACTCTCTGCAATGGGCGACGTTGCATTGACGGTACCTGTTATTTTGGCATTGACGGTACAACATCCAGAAGTTAAAATAACGGTTGTTTCAAGACCTTTTTTTAAACCAATTTTCAAAAATATATCTAATGTAAAATTCCTTTCTGCTCATACGCATCATCATCACAAAGGACTATTAGGATTGTATCGATTGTACCGAGATATAAAAGCTCTTCGAGTTACTGAAATTGCTGATTTACACAATGTATTACGATCTAAAGTAGTGCGATTATTATTTGCGTTAAGCGGAAAAAAAGGAGCTTTTACCGATAAAGGTAGAGCCGAAAAGAAAGCACTAACTAGTCTTACCAACAAGAATTTTCAACCATTAAAAACAATGGTAGAAAGGCATTTGGAAACTTTTAAAGATTTGGGATATACAATAAATTTAGACAAACCTTATTTTTTAAAACAAGAGGTTGTTCCATTAAAAGTTATTGAAATTCTGGGTAAAAAAACTGAAAAATGGATTGGTATTGCGCCTTTTGCTCATTACTCAGGAAAGACCTATCCAATAGATTTAATGCAAAAAGTAATAGAAGAATTATCTAATAAAGAGGGGTTTAAAATACTTCTTTTTGGAGGTGATTCCGATTTGGAACGCTTAGAAACTTTGGTAAATGGGAAGTCGAACGTTTATAATTTTGCTAAAAAAATCACCTTTAAAGAAGAACTGCACCTTATTTCTAATTTGGATGTAATGCTTTCTATGGATTCTGGAAATGCCCATCTTGCTGCGATTTTTGGAGTGAAAACCATAACGCTTTGGGGAGCAACCCATCCGTATGCCGGATTTGCACCCTATAATCAACCCGATGAAAATTGTTTGGTTGCCGATAGAGAAAACTATCCATTGTTGCCAACTTCGGTTTTTGGTAATAAAAAAGTTGCTGGTTATGAAGATGCAATGCGAACCATTCCGGTAGAAAAAATAGTGGCTAGAGTACTATCGCAATTGGAAGATTAGAAATAAATTCGCTCTTCTCTACAACGATCATCAAGGTATTTTTTCAAATTTAATACAGCATTTCGGTAATCGGGTGCTTCGTAATCAAAACGTTCGTGTTCGAGTTGTTGCTTTTGAATATCCTGACAAGAATTAGAAATTTCGCGAATAATTTCCAACAAAACTTTCTCCTTGCTTTTTCCTTTTTCAAATTTGAATTCTACAATTTCGTCTTGCAACTCTTCGCAGTAGGAAATAAGTTGCTCTACTTCTGGTTCCTCCAAAAGATAGTCTTTGTCTTTAAATAATTGTCGGATGTTTTTCATATTCAATAACAATAACAATATCAAAAATCAATATCAATAACAATATCAATAACAATATCAATAACAATATCAATAACAATATCAATAACAATATCAATAACAATATCAATAACAATATCAATAACAATATCAATATCAAAAATCAATAACAATATCAATAACA
>CANGCT010000157.1 GCA_947452415.1 Flavobacteriaceae bacterium | reverse complement strand
TATTCTATTTGTGATAAAGTAAATACTTCAAATTGCGATACAGTACAGTCTACTGTAACAGTAACCTTACCAGCAATTGATGCTATTGTGGATACCCCAAGTGTTTTAGCAGGGGGAAGTACCCCATCAGTATTAAACAATGATTCTTTTAACGGAGGTGCTGTTACTACATCCAACGTAAACTTATCCGTAGTTTCAATAGATTCTCATTTGACCTTAAATGCAGATGGAACCATAACGGTTGCTTCTGGAACACCTGCGGGAACTTATAATTTAACTTATTCTATTTGTGATAAAGTAAATACTTCAAATTGCGATACAGTACAGTCTACTGTAACAGTAACAGATGCTCAAACAGTTGCAGGAACAATTACAGCAGATCAGAATATTTGTAAAGATTCAACTCCTAATGCTTTGTCACTTACTGGAAACACAGGAAGTGTTGTTAAATGGCAAAAATCTATAGATTTTGCATTTACTACACCAATAGATATTCCTAGTACAGCAACAACTTTATCTGGATCTACAATCGGAAGTTTATCAGCTACAACTTATTTTAGAGCAGTTGTTCAAAATGGTACTTCAACAATCGAATATTCAAACGTTGTGACTATTACAGTTCCATCAACAACTTGGAATGGGACTTCTTGGAGTAATGGTGAACCAACTATTACAACAACGGCATATATGACTGGCAACTATTCACTTGCAACCGATATATTTGCTTGTACATTAACAGTGTCTAATAATGCAGTTGTATCTATTCCTTCAGGTTATGATGTTACTTTATATGGTAAATTGACTGTTGATATGGGAAGTAGTTTTACTTTAAACAACAATTCTAATTTAATACAACAAACTAATGTTAGTAATACTGGGAATATTACCGTAAAACGAATGACCTCTCCTGTATATCGTTTAGATTATACTTTATGGTCTTCTCCTGTTTTTGGAGCACAAACATTATTCAATTTTTCCCCACTAACTTCTAATATAGCACCAACAAATATTCGTTTTTACATTTATAATACATTAACAAATCAATATAATTCTGTTAATCCAGTAACTACAACATTTGACACCGCAAAAGGATATTTAATAAGAAGCCCGAATAACTGGCTTTCTTACAATTCTAGCTTATCTCCTGCGCCGCAAAAATGGACTGGATCTTTTACTGGTGTTCCAAGAAATGGAAATGTAATATTTAGCATGGTCAACAATGGCAATACTAAAATAAACGCTACCGGAAATCCATATCCATCAGCATTATTAATGAATAATTTTATTAATGACAATAGCACTACTATTGAAGGGACTTTATGGTTTTGGAGAAAATATAATGATAATGACAATTTGGTTTCCTACTCCACTTGCTCCACAATAGGTTGTGCATTAACCAATAATGCTACTTATACGGATAGCAATCTTATTTCAATTGGTCAAGGATTCATGGTAAAAGCAAAATCTGGACAAACTAATTTGAATTTCACCAATTCTATGAGGTCTAGCGAAAATGTTAATCAATTCTTTAAATCTTCATTAACACAAATGGATCGTTATTGGATAAAAATGACAAATTCTACTAATGTAAGCGCAGGGCAAAATTTAATTGCTTACATACCAAATGCAACTAATGATTATGATAGTGGATTAGACGGATTGTATTCAAATGATTCTTCTGTTGCATTTTATTCAAAAGCAGGAACACAAGATGTTGTTATTAATGCTCGTCCTAGTTTTGATGTTAATGATGTTCTTCCGTTAATATTTAAAACTAATGTTTCAGATACTTACACATTTTCATTAAACCAAAAAGAAGGAATTTTTAACGGAAACCAAGATGTTTTATTGCGAGATCATTATACTAATACGGTACAAAATCTATCTCAGGGTGATTATAGTTTTACATCTTCAATAGGTTTATTTAGTGATAGATTCGATATTGTTTATCAAAATGCTTTAGGAGTTAATAATTCAGTGTTCCATTCTAATCAAGTTATTATTTACAATCAATACAATCTTATACATATTAATTCTGGAAACATAATCATGAAATCGCTGAAAATATTTGATATTCAAGGTAGATTATTGTTTGATAAACCGGGAATTAATGACTCAAAAACTAGTTTGAAATTAGGTTTTGAAACTCAAATGTTATTATTCCAAATCACCTCTCAAGATGGACAGATTGTTACTAAAAAAGTTATAAATTAAATTATGAAAAAGTTGTTTAAAATTTCAATATTGTTATATTTTTTATTTTCAGATTTTATGCTGTTTGCCCAATTAGGGGGAGGGCCTAATGACGAAGATGATAATGGAAGCACTGGTCTCGAAGGAGGGGATCCTCCTGCGGCATCAATAAGTGGTAAAATATGGATTCTTTTACTTTTAGGAATAGTTTATTTTTTTATTATATTAAAAAGAAGAAACCAATTAAATAAAAATTGAAGAAAAAATAAAATTAGATAAGTTTATTTGTACTAAAAATCCATCTGAGAAATCAGGTGGATTTTAATTTGTTATTAATTTGTTAATTGTTTCAAGGATGTAAAATAAAATCTATTCCATTTATTGGGAAAGCATTTTTTACTTGGCAGTTGAGGTATTAACGAGTTATTTCACGAATAAGTTTATACAAAAATTCTAATTTAATTTTCCTAGATTTGTACTCGTAAATAATTATTGAATATAAGTCCTAAAAATGTTCCTGCTTTACGTGATTAAACATATAAATATTTGCAAAACAACACAATAACATACTGCTATACAATTGCACATGCAACAAAACGTACTTATTTTAGATTTCGGCTCGCAATACACACAACTTATTGCTAGACGCGTTCGCGAATTAAATATATTCTGCGAAATTTTTCCTTATAACAACTATCCAACGGATTTATCGTCTTACAAAGCAGTAATTCTTGGTGGCAGCCCTTACTCGGTGCGCTCCGAAGATGCTTTAAAGATTGATTTAGATCATATTCGAGGCAAATTTCCTTTGCTTGCAGTGTGTTACGGCGCGCAATATTTATCGCATTTTTCGGGTGGTGAAGTTGCGGCTTCCAACACCAGAGAATATGGTAGAGCAAATTTAAACTACATTAAAGAAGACGAAGTTTTCTTTGAAAATGTAAACCTTAATTCGCAAGTATGGATGAGTCATAGCGATACCATTAAACATTTGCCTACCAATGGAGTTAAACTTGCTAGTACCCACGATGTGGAAAATGCGGCTTACCGTATTGAAGGCGAAACTACTTATGCCATACAGTTCCATCCCGAAGTGTACCACTCAACGGATGGAAAACAAATTTTAGAAAACTTCTTAGTGAAAATTGCAGAAGTTCCTCAAAACTTCACTCCAAATGCTTTTGTGGATGATTGCGTGAAAGATTTGCACGAAAAAGTGCAAAACGACAAAGTAGTTCTCGGACTTTCAGGTGGAGTAGATTCGACCGTGGCGGCAGTTTTATTGCACAAAGCCATCGGTAAAAACTTGTATTGCATCTTCGTTAACAACGGACTGTTGCGCAAGAATGAATTTGAAAGCGTCTTGCATCAGTATAAAGATATGGGCTTGAACGTTAAGGGTGTAGATGCTTCCGATCGTTTTTTAAGCGAATTGGCAGGAGTAGACGATCCCGAAACTAAACGTAAAATAATAGGTAGAGTTTTCATTGAAGTTTTTGACGATGAGTCGAAAATTATTGAAGACGTATCTTGGTTGGCACAAGGAACTATTTACCCTGATGTAATTGAATCGGTTTCGGTAAAAGGACCTTCGGCAACTATAAAATCACACCATAATGTAGGAGGTTTACCCGATTTTATGAAATTAAAAATTGTAGAACCACTTCGAATGTTGTTTAAAGATGAGGTACGAAGAGTAGGTGCTACTTTAGGAATTGATGCCGAATTATTAGGACGTCATCCGTTTCCAGGACCAGGATTATCCATACGTATTTTAGGGGATATTACTCCCGAAAAAGTTCGTATCTTGCAAGAAGTAGATGCTATTTTTATTGACGGATTAAAATCCCACGGATTGTACGACAAAGTATGGCAAGC
>CANGCT010000156.1 GCA_947452415.1 Flavobacteriaceae bacterium | reverse complement strand
TTGAATAATTAACAGATGAAAAAAGTAGTTTTTTATGAAAAATTGGGGTGGACATTTTACTCCGGAATCAGGTGGTCATTTTGAATTGGAATCAGGTGGTCACTTTAAATTGGAATTGGGTGGTCAATATCACCGGAATATGCAGTATGGTAAATAATTTCCAACAAGATAAACCAAAATCTGACTTACTGACAAGAGAAGAGGTGAGTAAACTTTTAAATGTTTCATTAGTTACATTACACAATTGGGAAAAGAAAAGATATCTTATGCCGAAGAAAATTGGCAAACGAGTTCTCTATTTAAGAGAGGATGTTTATGCTAAAATAAACCAATATTCATAACATATAAACCCGCTATTTAAGCGGGTTTTTTCATTTAATACAATAAAAATATTATAAGTAATTCATTGTGATTAAACCTTATTAAATGAGATAAATTGAAAAAAATCCGTGAATTATTCGGGAATAAAAAACCCTAACTATCTTATTTATAAGTAGTTAGGGTTAATAAATGTACCCGGAGCCGGAGTCGAACCGGCACGGTTTCCCACAGGTGTTTGAGACCAGCGCGTCTACCAATTCCGCCATCCGGGCTTAGCAGACTTAAATAACAACAGTTACTTTAACGCAATAAAGAAACAACCAAGGTTGCTTTTTCCTTTAACACAGGGCAAATGTAAATAATTTTTCTTCACATTTTAAAAAAAATAGTTAAAAATATCCCTCTCAAGTCAATTTTATTTCTAAATTTGCAGCTCGGTAAAACGAAACACAACTAACTAACTACATTCGAGGCATTTATATCCTTCAAGCTTTAATCTAAAAAAATAAAGCCAATTTATATAAACCGCCAAGAAATAAAACAACAAAATAATGTCACATCAAGAACCAGAAGCAAAAATATTTGCTTGTTCCCAAAGTGTCTATTTAGCAGAACAAATAGCCAAAAACTATGGAATTCCGCTAGGTAAAGTTTCGTTCTCAAAATATAGTGATGGGGAATTTCAACCTTCCTTCGAAGAATCTATAAGAGGATTACGCGTTTTTATTGTTTGCTCTACATTTCCTAGTGCCGACAATTTAATGGAACTTTTGTTAATGATTGATGCTGCTAAAAGAGCATCGGCAAGACACATAACTCCCGTAATTCCCTACTTTGGATGGGCAAGACAAGATAGAAAAGACAAGCCAAGAGTGCCTATAGGAGCAAAACTAGTAGCAAAACTATTAGAAACTGCTGGAGCAACAAGAATTATGACCATGGATTTACATGCAGATCAAATTCAAGGTTTTTTTGAACAACCAGTTGACCATTTATTTGCTTCAACCATCTTTTTGCCTTATGTGAAAAGTTTAAATTTAGAAAATTTAACTATCGCATCACCCGATATGGGAGGATCCAAAAGAGCTTATGCCTATTCTAAATTTTTAGAATCAGACGTAGTAATTTGTTACAAACAAAGAAAAGTTGCTAATGTAATTGATACAATGGAACTAATCGGAGAAGTAAAAGGCAGAAATGTAATTCTAGTAGACGACATGATTGATACTGGAGGAACCTTGGCCAAGGCAGCAGACCTAATGATAGAAAAAGGAGCACTAAGCGTAAGAGCAATTTGTACCCACGCAATTTTATCTGGAGATGCTTACGAAAAAATAGAAAATTCTAAATTATTAGAATTAATCGTTACCGATTCTATTCCGTTAAAGAAAGAGTCCAACAAAATAAAAGTTGTGAGTTGTGCACCACTTTTTGCAGAAGTAATGCACATGGTGCAACACAACAATTCCATAAGTGGAAAATTTTTAATGTAGATTAAAGTTTGTAGATTATTGTTTAGGGTTTATAGTTTAAGACTAATAACCACAAACCAATAACTACCAACAACAAACAAGAATTATTTATTAACTATATATTTTTACAATGAAATCAATTTCAATTACAGGATCACAAAGAGAAAGCGTAGGCAAGGTAGCAACCAAAGCGGTACGTAATGCTGGAATGGTTCCTTGCGTAATTTACGGAGGAAGTCAACCAGTGCATTTTACAGCAGAAACAAAAGCTTTCAAAAGCTTGGTTTACACTCCAAACGCGCACACAGTTGCAATTGATTTGGCTGGGAAAACCTACAATGCTATTCTTCAAGACATCCAATTTCACCCAGTAAGTGAAGCAATCTTACACATTGACTTCTTCCAATTAAATGACGACAAAGAAATCGTTATGGAAGTGCCAGTTAAACTTACAGGAACTTCGCCAGGTGTACTTTTAGGAGGTGTTTTAAACTTAAACCAACGTAGATTAAAAGTGAAAGCGTTACCTAAAAATCTTCCTGATTTTGTTGAGGCTAACATTTCTGAATTACAAATGGGAAACAAATTGTATGTAACTAAATTACCTACAAACAATTTCAAATTAATGCACCCAGACAACACAGTAGTATGTCAAGTGAAGATTTCACGTGCTGCAATGAAAGCTGCTCAAGAAGCTGCCAAAGCAGAAAAAGGAGGCGCAAAAAAGAAAAAATAATTTCTTTAAAAATACCAAAAAGCATCAGGGAACTGGTGCTTTTTTTATGCCTTTAATTTTTTTTAGAAACGAATCTTTAGGCATTTTAGCCAGCCGTATTCCTGCTTTCCGCAGTATCTCTGCGAGGATACTTGCTTCAATCAGGGTTAGCCAGCATTCCATTTGTACAAAATTTTCAGTTACCAAAAGAAAATCCTACTTTTACCACATGAATTGGTTTTCAAAAATATTCACCCCCAAAGAAAAAGAAATTACAGACCCAATGAAGAAATTCCTTATCGTTGGCCTAGGCAATATTGGCGCCGAATATGTGAACACACGTCACAATATTGGATTTAAAGTTCTAGATTATTTTGCTAGAAAAGAAGGCATATCCTTTCAAACAGCAAAACTTGGAGAAGTATCCGAATACAAAATAAAAGGCAGAACCCTCCTCCTACTCAAACCCAATACCTATATGAACCTCAGTGGTAAAGCAGTAAAATATTGGATGGAAAAAGAAAATATTGCAAAAGAAAACATACTAATCATTACCGACGACTTAAACCTTTCTTTTGGTTCCATTAGAATAAAAGCCAAAGGTAGCGATGGTGGCCACAACGGGTTAAAAAATATACAATTACTACATAATACTATCGAATATCCACGTTTTCGATTTGGAATTAGCGATGCCTTTAAAAAGGGAAAGCAAATAGACTACGTTCTTGGAGAATGGGATGAAGAAGAAAAAACAAAACTTACTGAACGTCTTGAAATAGCATCTCAAATAATAACTTCCTTTGCGCTTGCAGGTCTTAGTGAAACCATGAATCTTTATAACGGAAAATAAAAAATTCCATCTGATTACTCAGATGGAATTTTTTAAATAAACCTATTTAACTTTTATTCTCTAGGCAGTTTTATTTTATTTAACTTTTTTAACACTAAAAAAGCATAGGCAATTCCTATAATAACAATAATCCAAAGCCTAACATTTATAGGTGACGCAGGAGGATCTCCTCCTTCTAAACCAGTACTTCCATTGTCATCCTCATCTCCAGGACCACTTCCTAATTGGGCAAACAATAAGAAATCTGAAAATAAAAAATATAATAAAATTGCAATTTTAACTGTTTTTTTCATAATTTAATTTATAACTTTTTTGGTTACTATCTCTCCATCTTGAGAAGTTATCTGATACAATAAAATTTGATTTTCAAAACCTAGTTTCAAACTAGTTATAGTGTCATTAATTCCGGATTTACTGTATAACAATCTACCTTGAACATCAAATATTTTTAATGAATTCATTATAATGTTTCCACTATTAATATGCGTAAGTTTATCCTGATTGTAAATAATAACTTGATTAGAATTGAAAACCGAATTATTTACTCCTAAAGAATTTTGATAAAAAATCTCAAATCTATCACTAAACACACCTATAGCTGTAGTAAAGCTATAATTCCCAAGAGATAAATTTTGTACAGTATTTGCATATTCCGGTGATATTGACCACCCAATTCCAATTTAAAGTGACCACCTGATTCCAATTCAAAATGACCACCTGATTCCGGAGTAAAATGTCCACCCCAATTTTTCATAAAAAACTACTTTTTT
>CANGCT010000155.1 GCA_947452415.1 Flavobacteriaceae bacterium | reverse complement strand
TGTTGAAATGCATTCGGAAACTGAAATTTTGCCATGGGACGGCAACGCGACAGCAGAAATATCGCATGAAAACATAGTTACTGCTGCAAGCACTAAACCTTTGTTTTTGGCTTTAGGGGTTGAGTTTTTTCAGGAGATTAATGGTCAAATGTACCCGCTAAAAAATGGTGCATTCAATCCGTTAGCAATTGTAAAAGTGGATGGTGGAGTGTAAGAATTCTTCGAAATTCAAACGTCGAAATTCTTAAAGTTTATGAAACTAGTTATCACTAGAACTTATTTCCCTTTTGGAACCAATGGTAAACTCGAATGGGAGGGCAAATTAATATGTAAAACCATTGAATTGCCTTGGAAGAATAACGAAACGAGAGTTTCTTGCATTCCAGAGGGGAAGTATTTTATAAAGAAACGCTACAGTAAAAAATTCCAATGGCATTTGGAGGTTGAAAATGTTCCAAATAGAAGTTTGATATTATTTCATCCTGCCAATAATGCTATGCAAGAATTGAATGGTTGTATTGCTCCCGTAACCCAACTTTCTGGACCTGGTTTAGGTTTGCTATCTCGAAAAGCTTTTGCAAGGTTAAAATCTTTAGTTTTTAAAGCCCTGGAGAATAATGAAAGTGTGGAATTAATTGTGAAATAGATATCCTTCGCTAAGGCTCAGGATTACAAAATGAAATGTTATGAATATAGTTGAAAGAATAAAAGCACCAACCCCGAAATTTTTTAAGATTTTGCGAAGTGTCGGATTGGCTTTACTTGGAATTAGTGGAACTATTGTTGCTGCACCAATAGTTTTACCTGCAACGGTGGTAACTGTTGCCGGCTATTTGGCGGTAGCTGGAGGCGTAGTTTCGGCAGTTAGTCAAGTTACCATTCCGGAAGCAATCCAACGCAAAACGAGGAGTAGGGCACCTAAAAACCTCAACAAAGCACACGATGGGAACTAATATTTCCTTAAAAGCCGGCACTGCTTCGGGTACAGTATTGAGTATTTTACCCAATATTTTGTCGGAGGATATTTTAAAAACCGTTATCTTAGCAGCCTTGGGAGCAGTAGTAAGTTTTACTATTTCTTACTTGTTAAAATGGTTGGTAAAATCTAAAAATAAATAGTCCAGTTTTCGTGTGGTAACCTTTATTGGATGATCAGAAAGCCTAGTCGTTAGACCAGGCTTTTTTTCATTTATGGCAATAGCGGTAAAGTATTACTCTTCTTAGATCATTAATAAGATTTAAATTTTCATGGAAACGCTTTTCGCTTTGTTCTAAAAGTTTTAGAGTTTCCATGTTTTTAAGATGTTCCTGGTGGTCCTTAATTTCTTGATTCACTTTGGTAGAAAATTCTTTTCTTAAATCGTGGAGTCGCAAAAAAGGAATAACGGAACCACACAGGAACGGATGCCAAAATTTTGTTTTCCAAAGGGCAAAAGCAGTAATATTTATTAAATCAAAATCGGATTCGTTTTCAAATAGTATGACAAAACTATTTGTAAAAGGTTCTTTTTGGGGCTTTCCGCTGTTCATTCCTTTGTTTAGAAGGAATAAATGTGGTTTGGTGTAAATTGTTCCAACTCGGTGAGTTTTGATAGAAAATTTAAGCATAACATTTGGCTTTAAAAATTGATACTATTTTTCAATTTTTCGTGAATTTTCTGGTGAAATACCAATGTGTCTCGCGAAGCTCGACTCGTATATTTTTTTTCGCTAAATTTTATTTAAAATTGGAAGCGAAGAATATTCATTTCAAAAGAAAAAAAAGAAAAAAAGAAAGCCATTTGTCCAAGTGGAAGGTTTCAATAAAGTAAGTTTTTCAGATAAAATACTATTCGCTGAAAGCGGAATGGAGATTTTATCTGAAACCCGCAGGGCTTGAACTTGTTTTATTGTAAACCTGGAACTTATCTTCGGTTTCTTTTTTTATTTTTTTTTGCAGGATAGTTGTTATGGAATCGTCCATCAAACACCCCCAAGCACCGCAAGGAATGGAGCTAAATGTAGCGATAGCGGAATTTAGCGTAATGGATGAGGAGCGCAGTGGCGGTGTTGCGGCAATCGAACAGCCACGCTAGAGCGGGAATGCAACGTAGCGAAAGCGAAGTGGAATGTAGGGATAGCAGCGTGTAACGGCAGGGAAAAAATAAAAGTCAGCCTTTAGGCGTACCTTGATTTAGGGCAAAGTGAAGTTTTTTTTACTGAACGGAGCCAACCCTGATGGCTGGGCGAAAGCGCCACCGCTGAAAATATAAAGGGCGGCAGACACAATACTGCTGGAATGTAGTGTAGCGTAGTTTACGGAGCGAAACGGAATGAAGCGGTATTGTGGATGCAGTAGCCCTGACGAACGAAGGGATGAGAACGGTGAAGTTGAGGAACGAACAGCAGAAAAAATAGAGGTGCTTTTTTTTAAGCTGCTCTATTTTTTTGTGCTGTGAAGTGTCTGTGGAACGGAAGGAGGCACGACTGACTGGAACAGCCGAACGAAACAAAGTGAACGACCGAAGAGAGACCGCTTGATGGCTCGTGTTGTTTATTGAAAATGTTGTTTATTACCTCAACTATACTTGCTTATTAATCATTTTAGTTTGGTATCGGAAATATCCGGCACAAGTTGCAAAATGTAAACTTATTTTAGGACGAGAGAACTTTGTGGGTACGAGTTAGAAACTCGCACTAGCGGTGGGTATTATTCTTGCTTGCGCCAGCTGGGGGATTTTATCTTGGTTCATAATTCCATTGATTTTGAGATGAATAATTGGTTAATCATTCAAATTTAAAAATAATGGAAAGAGGTAAACGGAGGTGAGGAATTAATTCACGGCTCTAAAAGTAAATGAAATTAGAAAATAAAAAAGCGAGAAATCAGAATTAAGTTTCTGTTTCTCGCTTATAATTTGCCGATCAAATTGTCAACTATTTAAATTCAACAATATCTGCGGTAACCGTACACTTCACTTTTGCGAAAAGCCCTAGATAATACGAATTTTTAAAATTCACTGTTAGATTTGCAAATGTTTGATTGCTTTTTAAAGGATTATTTTCTAGCATTCTTTGTTTTGCGTTATCAACTAAGGTTGCTTTTGCCAATCCACCAATGCCCAAGACATAGGTAGCGGTAGCTTGTCCATTTATATTTTGTTTAAGATAAGAGAAATTTGCCGAACTTAAAGCAGCAGAATTTGCCATGTAACCTGAATGAGTGGCACTACAACTTGAAACTAATACTGCAATAATTACTGCAATAATTGAACTTAAAATATTTTTTTTCATTTTTATTAATTTATTTTTTCTTACTCTTTTGGATTTTCAGTTTCTCCCCTTTTTTAGAGTGCTATTGGTCTCTTTTACGATTGTAAATTTAAATCTTGGTTGAGTTTTTAATTTGTGAATTTTACTCCCATCTAGGTTAATAATTCCTGTTTTAATCCGAACAACAATTCTTATTTGATACTTTTTTGTTCTTCAATTTTGGTTTTTGCTTCATTGAATATACTATCAATTGTTGTTACATCATTGATAAAAACTGTATTTTCAGTGCCGTATTTTTCTAATTTCATATACCAGGTTGCTTTCTCTTTTGATACATAGTAGCCAATTTGAAAACCATCCACCGTTACAAATTTGTTTTCTAAATAGTCAGGTTTGTTTAGTATGTCTTTATCGACTTCAGGCATCAACGTTTTTAATGCTTTAATTACTTCAATCAAATCTGAATATTCAATGGAAGCAGTTGGATTGCTGTATTTCCCTGTTTTTATAATTTGAAAAAAATAACTGGTATTCATACCGCTATTTATTTTTCGTATTCTAGCTTCGGTTACTTCATAGGCTGTTTTTAAATTGGCTAGATTTTGATCGGTGAACTTAGTAATGGTTCCTGTTTTTGATGCAAAGGCTTCCATTTTAGTCTCTGGGACTTTGGTGTCTTTCTTCGCTTCTTGTGCCAATACGTTTGCGGTATTTAATGCTAACATTGCGATAATCATAATTTTCTTGTACATGTGTTTTGTTTTTAAATTATATTTCAAAATTATCTTCTACTAGTGCAGTCTATTTGCATCGATAGTATTTATATTTACCAATTCAATTTATACTCATGGCAATAAATAAAAATGCACTTATCCGGTTTCACGCTTTAGACAAATGTTTTAGTAATTTTAATAAGAAATA
>CANGCT010000154.1 GCA_947452415.1 Flavobacteriaceae bacterium | reverse complement strand
TACTTTTTTCTCCGTTACTTCAACCCCACAACGGTCACAAACGATTCCTTTGTATCGGATTCTTTTGTATTTACCACAAGCACATTCAAAATCTTTAACTGGACCGAAAATTCGTTCGCAGAAAAGACCATCACGTTCTGGTTTGTGAGTTCTATAATTAATTGTTTCTGGCTTTAAAACTTCACCTCTAGATTCAGCTAAAATTGATTCTGGCGAAGCTAAACCTATAGAGATTTTTTCAAATCTTTTAGGGGCATTCTTGTCTTTGTTTCTATTATTCATCATAGTTTTTACTATTGATTTATTTGCAATTAAAAAATTGATTTTAGTTTTGGATATTACTATCCTTAAACTGCTACCTCGGATTACTTCTCTAAACTTCAAACATTTTTTTGAAGTGCTAATTATATAAGTCTATATAAAAAATCGGAACGGGTTACGGGTATAAATCTTGAAAACTAATTTAAAAAGTGTTCAGTATTCAGTGTTCAGTTAACAAACTGAACACTAAATACTGACCACTGAATACTATTCTTCTAAACGGATATCTAGACCAAGTCCTTTCAATTCATGCATCAATACATTGAATGATTCCGGTAATCCTGGTTCTGGCATAGTTTCACCTTTTACGATTGCCTCGTAAGTTTTGGCTCTACCTATAACGTCATCTGATTTAACTGTTAAGATTTCACGAAGTGTACTAGATGCTCCATAAGCTTCTAGTGCCCAAACCTCCATCTCTCCAAAACGTTGACCTCCAAATTGCGCTTTACCTCCAAGTGGTTGTTGTGTGATAAGTGAGTACGGTCCGATAGAACGTGCGTGCATCTTATCATCTACCATATGTCCAAGTTTCAACATATAAATTACTCCAACTGTTGCTGCTTGGTGAAAACGTTCTCCTGTTCCTCCATCATACAAATACGTATGACCAAATCTTGGGATTCCTGCTTCGTCAGTAAGTTCATTAATTTGGTCTAAAGTTGCACCATCAAAGATTGGTGTTGCATATTTTCTACCTAATTTTTGACCTGCCCAACCAAGAACGGTTTCATAAATTTGACCGATGTTCATACGAGAAGGTACACCAAGTGGATTCAATACGATATCAACTGGAGTTCCATCTTCTAAGAAAGGCATATCTTCATGACGAACGATACGAGCAACGATACCTTTGTTACCGTGACGTCCTGCCATTTTATCCCCAACTTTTAATTTACGTTTTTTAGCGATGTATACTTTTGCTAATTTCAAAATTCCTGCTGGCAATTCATCTCCAACAGTAATAGTGAATTTCTCTCTACGTAATGCGCCTTGTAAATCGTTTAATTTGATTTTGTAATTGTGAATCAAGTCATTTACCAAACGGTTAGTGTCTTCATCCGCAACCCATTGTCCTTTAGTTAAGTGAGCAAAATCCTCAACAGCGTAAAGCATTTTTTGAGTGTATTTTTTACCTTTTGGTAAAACTTCTTCACCCAAATCATTCATTACTCCTTGCGAAGTTTTTCCGTTAACTATTACGAACAATTTCTCAACTAATTTATCTTTTAATTCGATAAATTTAGTTTCAAATTCAATTTCCAATGCTCCTAAAGCATCTTTATCTTGTGTACGTTTACGTTTATCTTTTACTGCTCTTGCAAACAATTTTTTATCTAAAACTACACCATGTAAAGAAGGAGAAGCTTTTAATGAAGCATCTTTTACATCACCAGCTTTATCCCCGAAGATTGCGCGAAGCAATTTCTCTTCAGGAGTTGGATCTGATTCTCCTTTTGGAGTAATTTTACCGATAAGAATGTCGCCAGGTTTCACTTCAGCTCCAATTCTAATCATTCCGTTTTCATCTAAATCTTTAGTAGCTTCTTCAGAAACGTTAGGAATATCATTAGTTAACTCTTCGTTACCTAATTTAGTATCTCTAACTTCTAGTGAATAATCATCTACGTGGATAGAGGTGAAAATATCATCACGAACAACTTTTTCAGAGATTACAATTGCATCCTCGAAATTGTATCCTTTCCATGGCATAAATGCTACTTTAAGGTTTCTACCGATTGCTAATTCTCCGTTTTGAGTAGCGTATCCTTCACAAAGCACTTGACCTAATTGAACTCTGTCCCCTTTTCTTACGATAGGTTTCAAGTTAATAGAGGTACTTTGATTGGTTTTTCTAAATTTAATTAATTGGTATGTTTTTTCGTCTGTATCAAAACTTACCATTCTTTCTTCTTCTGTTCTGTCGTATTTGATAGTAATTTTATTAGCATCAACATATTCAACAGTTCCGTTTCCTTCTGCATTAATCAATACTCTAGAGTCAGAAGCCACTTGGCGTTCTAATCCTGTTCCTACTATTGGAGCTTCTGGACGTAATAATGGTACTGCTTGACGCATCATGTTAGATCCCATCAAGGCTCTATTCGCATCATCATGTTCCAAGAAAGGAATCAACGAAGCAGAGATGGAAGCAATTTGATTTGGTGCAACATCGGTATAATGAACCGCAGATGGAGCAACTACTGGGAAATCACCTTCTTCACGGGCAATAACTTTATCGGCAGTAATTTTACCATTAGCATCCATTTCAATGTTTGCTTGCGCAATCATTTTACCTTCTTCTTCTTCTGCACTTAAATATACAGGAGTAGAAACTAAATCAACCACACCATTGTTTACTTTACGGTAAGGAGTTTCGATGAAACCCATTCCGTTCACTTTAGCATAAACACCAAGTGAGGAAATCAATCCAATGTTTGGTCCCTCAGGAGTTTCAATTGGACAAAGTCTTCCGTAGTGCGTATAGTGAACGTCACGTACTTCAAACCCTGCTCTTTCACGAGAAAGTCCACCTGGTCCTAGGGCTGATAATCTTCTTTTGTGGGTAATCTCGGCTAATGGATTGGTTTGATCCATAAATTGAGATAACTGGTTAGTACCAAAGAAAGAGTTGATAACCGATGATAATGTTTTAGCATTAATCAAATCGATTGGTGTAAACACCTCGTTATCTCTAACGTTCATTCTCTCACGAATAGTTCTAGCCATACGAGCTAAACCAACACCAAATTGTTGTGAAAGTTGTTCTCCAACAGTTCTTACACGACGGTTTGACAAGTGGTCAATATCATCAATATCTGCTTTCGCATTTATTAATTCTATTAAATATTTTATAATCGTAATGATATCTTCTTTAGTTAAAACTTGTTTTTCCATAGGAATATCAAGGTTTAACTTTTTGTTCATTCTATAACGACCTACTTCACCTAAGTTGTAACGTTGGTCTGAAAAGAATAATTTATCAATGATACCACGAGCAGTTTCTTCATCAGGCGGTTCCGCATTACGCAATTGTCTGTAGATATGTTCAACAGCTTCTTTTTCAGAATTTGTTGGATCTTTTTGCAATGTATTGTGGATAATAGTATAATCCACTTGATTGTTATCTTCTTTGTGTAACAAGATTACTTTTACATCAGCATTAAGAATTTCTTCTACATTATCTTTATCTAATATAGTATCTCTATCTAATATAATTTCGTTACGTTCAATAGAAACAACTTCGCCAGTATCCTCATCCACGAAATCTTCGTGCCAAGTGTTCAATACTCTTGCTGCTAATTTTCTACCTACGTATTTTTTAAGACCTGTTTTAGAAACTTTAATTTCTTCAGCAAGGTCAAAAATTTCAAGGATGTCCTTATCTCTTTCAAAGCCAATAGCACGTAAAAGAGTAGTAACTGGTAATTTCTTCTTTCTATCAATATACGCATACATTACGTTATTGATATCGGTAGCGAATTCTATCCAAGAACCTTTAAAAGGAATTACTCTGGCAGAATACAATTTAGTACCATTTGCATGGAATGATTGACCAAAGAAAACCCCTGGAGATCGGTGTAATTGCGAAACTACAACACGTTCAGCACCATTTATAACAAATGTTCCGCTTGGCGTCATGTAAGGAATCGTACCTAAATAAACGTCTTGAACTATAGTCTCAAAATCCTCATGTTCGGGATCTGTACAATATAATTTAAGGCGTGCCTTTAGGGGTACACTATAGGTTAATCCTCTTTCGATACACTCTTGAATAGTGTAACGAGGTGGATCAACAAAGTAATCAAGGAATTCTAATACAAATTGGTTTCTTGTATCCGTTATTGGAAAATTTTCCATGAAGGTATTGTAAAGCCCTTCGTTGCCTCTTT
>CANGCT010000153.1 GCA_947452415.1 Flavobacteriaceae bacterium | reverse complement strand
TGTTTTACCTTGTAGTGAGCCACTTTCATTCTTTTTAAATAATAAAATAACCATGGTTTCCTTTGATGAAGATGCATTGCGAATCTTTGCATTACTTGACGATTACGATGTTTTGGGAGCAATAAAATCGTGGCAATTCCATTCGGATTTTGTATTGAGTTCTTTAAGCAAAATGATTATTAATCGCGATTTATTAAAGATAATTCTATTGGATGAAAAAGCCGACACCGAAAAATTAGCCGATTATAAAAATAAACTAATGGCTTTGTATTCTATTTCCGACAAAGAAGTAGCCTATTTTATATTTAAAGGAAAACTAAAAAATCAGGCATATAATAAAGAAAGTGAGCCAATTAGTATCTTGAAAAAAGATGGTACTATTGAAAATTTAGTAGACTCATCGGATCAGTTACAGGTAAGAGCTCTATCTAAAGCAGTTACCAAATATTTCATCTGTTTTCCAAAAGTGCTATTAGATACCTAGTGTTTAAATTTAATTTTATATTTTTGCAGTTAGGTAAGGAGCAATTTTGCAGAAAAGATAAATAATACCAGTTCCATTCAATTAAAATGGAAAAATATAATTTAAGTAAATGAAATTCACAGCTGAGCAAATTGCGGGGATATTAGACGGAGAAGTAGTGGGTAACCCTAATGCTGAAGTTTATAAATTGGCAAAAATAGAAGAAGGTTCTCTTGGATCGCTTACTTTTTTGTCGAATCCAAAATACCAAAATTATATCTATTCTACCCAGGCTACCATAACTATTGTTAACAAAAGTTTTGAGCCAGAGCAACCTATAGTAACTACTTTGATTAAAGTAGAAGACGCTTACCAATCTTTTTCCAAACTTTTAGAATACTACAATCAAGTTAAATTGATGAAATCTGGAATCGAGCAACCCTCGGTACTTTCAGAAAATGTAATCTATGGGGAAGACTTGTATTTAGGGAGTTTTTGTTATGTGGGAAAGAATGTAAAAATTGGTAATAATGTAAAAATTTACCCGAATACTTTCATTGGGGACAATGTTATCATTGGGGATAACTGTATATTCTTTGCTGGTGTTCGAATTTATTCAGAAACCGAAATAGGAAATAATTGCGTGATTCATTCGGGTGTTATTGTAGGTTCTGACGGATTTGGATTTGCACCTTTAGAAGATGGAACGTACAGCAAAATTCCGCAAATAGGAAACGTTATTTTAGAAGACGATGTTGAAATTGGTTCTTGTACAACTATTGATAGAGCCACAATGGGTTCTACTATTATTCGAAAAGGAGTAAAATTAGACAATCAAATACAAATTGCGCACAATGTTGAAATAGGTGAAAACACCGTCATCGCTGCACAAACAGGTGTTGCAGGATCCACCAAAATTGGTAAAAACTGCATGATTGGTGGGCAGGTAGGAATTTCAGGACATATTACTATTGGTGATAATGTAAGAATACAAGCACAAGCGGGTATAGGCAAATCCATTAAAGATGGAGAAATAGTGCAAGGAACTCCAGCATTTAATTATGGAGATTTTAGCAAATCCTATGTTCATTTTAGAAACTTACCAAAAATAGTTTCCGATTTGGATGCCTTGAAAAAGAAAATAGATTAGAAAATATAATAAATAGTTTAAAAATTATGGTAAAGCAAAAAACCATCCAAAGTGAAATTTCACTTACAGGTGTTGGATTACATACTGGAAAAGAAGTAAAAATGACTTTTAAACCAGCTCCAATTAACAACGGTTTTACTTTTGTAAGAGTTGATCTAGAAGGAAGCCCTATTATAGAAGCAGATGCTAACTATGTAGTGAATACCCAACGCGGAACAAACTTAGAAAAACTAGGTGTTAAAATTCAAACTTCGGAGCACGTTTTGGCTGCATTTGTTGGTCTTGACGTAGATAATGTTATCATAGAATTAAACGAATCTGAACCGCCTATTATGGATGGTTCTTCTAAATTCTTTGTTGAAGCTATTGAAAAAGTAGGGATTGTAGAACAAGATGCCGAACGTAAATATTATGTAGTAAAAGAAGTTATTTCTTTTGTAGATGAAGCAACGGGAAGCGAAATTATTGTAATGCCATCCGACGACTATCAAGTAACTGCAATGGTAGATTTTGGTACTAAAGTACTAGGAACTCAAAATGCAACTTTAAAAAATATCGCTGATTTTAAAACTGAAATATCCGATGCTAGAACATTTAGTTTCTTACACGAATTAGAAAGTTTATTAAATGACGGATTGATAAAAGGTGGTGATTTAAACAATGCGATAGTTTATGTAGATAAAGAGATTTCTCCTGAAACTATGGAGAATCTTAAAAAAGCATTCGGAAAAGAACATATTTCGGTTAAAGAAAACGGAATTTTAGATAACCTTACTTTGCATTATCCTAACGAGGCTGCACGTCATAAATTGCTAGATGTTATTGGTGATTTGGCTTTAATTGGAATTCGAATCAAAGGAAAAGTAATTGCCAATAAACCAGGACATTATGTGAACACTCAGTTTGCTAAAAAAATGGCTAAGATTATTAAAATTGAGCAAAAGAATCATATTCCCGTTTATGATTTAAATTTGCCTCCTTTGATGGATATTCACCAAATTATGAATATCTTGCCACACAGACCACCATTTTTATTGATTGACAGAATCATTGAAATGTCAAGCACTCATGTGGTTGGAATGAAAAATGTAACCATGAATGAAAATTTCTTTGTGGGACATTTTCCAGATGCACCTGTTATGCCAGGGGTATTAATTGTAGAAGCAATGGCACAATCGGGAGGGATATTAGTTTTGAGTACCGTTCCAGATCCAGAGAATTATTTAACTTATTTCATGAAAATTGATAATGTTAAATTCAAACATAAAGTATTGCCTGGCGATACATTAATATTTAAATGCGATTTAATTACTCCTATTCGAAGAGGAATTTGTCACATGCAAGCCAATGCTTACGCAAATGGTAAATTAGTTGCAGAAGCCGAATTGATGGCTCAAATTGCTAAAAAACAATAAATGAGGTATTAGGTTGTAGATTGTAGGCATTATTCCTACAACCTACAACCTACAACCCAAAACCTAATAAATATGAATCAACCGTTAGCATACGTTCATCCAGGCGCCAAAATCGCTAAAAATGTTGTAATTGAACCTTTTACAACCATTCATAATAATGTAGAAATTGGTGAAGGAACTTGGATAGGTTCTAATGTAACCATAATGGAAGGTGCTCGAATAGGTAAAAATTGTAATATTTTTCCTGGAGCCGTAATCTCTGCAGTACCTCAAGATTTAAAATTTGGAGGAGAAGATTCTCTTGCAATTATTGGCGATAACACCACCGTTAGAGAATGTGTTACTATCAATAGAGGAACTATAGCTTCTGGTCAAACTAAAATTGGAAGTAATTGTCTAATCATGGCAACAGCACATATTGCGCACGATTGTCATATTGGTGATTATGCCATTATTGTAAATGGTGTAGCTTTAGCCGGACACGTAATTGTAGGAAATTATGCCATCATTGGCGGATTGGCTGCTTTGCACCAATTTATTCATGTAGGCGATCATGCTATGATTTCTGGTGGATCTTTAGTTCGTAAAGACGTTCCTCCATATACTAAAGCAGCAAAAGAGCCATTATCCTATGTAGGAATTAACTCGGTTGGGCTAAGAAGAAGAGGTTTTACTTCCGAAAAAATTAGAGAAATTCAAGATATATACAGAATTCTATACCAAAAAAACTACAATACATCCCAAGCAATTGGAATTATTGAAGGTGAAATGGCAGTATCTCCAGAACGTGATGAAATATTAGATTTTATTCGTAATTCTTCTCGTGGTATCATGAAAGGATATTCTGGGGGGTATTAAAAACATTTAGAGTTTGTGGTTTATAGTTTAGAGTTAAGAACCACAAACAACAAACCACAAACTATAAACAAAAAACAAATATAAAAAATGGCATCTACTTCAGATATTAGAAACGGATTATGTATTAAATTCAATCACGATATTTATAAAATCATTGAATTCCTTCACGTTAAACCAGGAAAAGGTCCTGCTTTCGTAAGAACCAAATTAAAAAGTTTAACTAACGGAAAAGTATTGGATAATACTTTTTCTGCAGGTCATAAAATAGAAGATATTCGTGTGGAAACACAAACGTTTCAGTATTTATATGCTGAAGGTGAATTATATCATTTTATGAATACCGAATCGTATGAACAAAT
>CANGCT010000152.1 GCA_947452415.1 Flavobacteriaceae bacterium | reverse complement strand
TTGCCATTAAAAACAATGAAAAAAACTGGACGAGACCTATTAAGCAATGGGGCTTGATTATGAACCAATTTTTGATTATATTTGGAGATAGGTGCAAAATAGAACATTAAGCATTTTTAGAGTTTACACAAAATTCTGTCCAGTCTCTTGATTTCCTAAAAGAAATGTTGAATACTATGGAGGTGCATTATGGTGATGAACGGTTATTGTTTACTTACCGTCAGAACCGCCTGAATTTTACTATTGGCCAACGATATAGTTTTTATTTAAACAAATCAGATAAAAAAAGTAAATTTGGAGTATTATCAAAAGATAAATTGAACGAATCTAGTACTTTATTTGCAGGTACTTCCAAAGTGCCCTGGTTCTCGCATTTTGAAGAATTTACAATAAACGAAAGTGAAAAACAATCCATCGTTCAAGGATTTACAGAACAACTCAGCCGTTCTAAAAAATCGAGTTATCGAGAACACAATAACGATGAGTTTGAAAGAACTGCATTTAATCATAGCATTGGAACAGCTTTTCAAACTACAAACAATACCATTATGGCTGCAACTAATTTTCCGCTAAACCAAATTTTATACGGTCCTCCTGGTACAGGAAAGACCTACCATACCGTTTTAGAAGCGGCTAAAATTGTTACAGGCAATGAGACCATTAGTTACCAAGAAGCTTTGGAAGTTTTTAAATCCAATTTAGACGATCAAATTGAGTTTATCACCTTCCATCAAAACTACAGTTATGAAGATTTTATTCAAGGCTTACGCCCTGATACAGAAAACGGAAGTGCTTTAACTTTTGAGAAAAAAGACGGAGTTTTTAAACGTATTGCAGACAGAGCGTTGAAGAACTTGTTGGCTTCTGAGAACCCTGCAAGCGTTAAGAAAGACTTTGATTTAGTATTTCATGAATTAATTCAGCCATTAAATGAGGGGGATGTTGAAGAAATAGAAATCAAAATGAAAAAATCATCGTTCTTCATTACAGAAGTAGGCGAAAAATCGATTGACTTTAGAAAAAGCATTGGAGATTCTAAACATACATTAAGCATTAATACCCTTCGTAAAATGTATAACACGGGTGGTAATGATATTATTTTGGGAGGGTTACAACCTTATTATAACCCTATTCTAGAATTACTATTAGAAAAAGGAAAAAGTCAAGTAATCGCTGTTCCTAGAAAAAACTATGTAATCATAATTGATGAAATAAACAGAGCCAATATATCGAGAGTATTTGGCGAATTGATTACGTTGATTGAAGAAGACAAACGTTCTCATAGTGCCATTCCAATGCGAGTTACATTACCTTCGGGAGATCCTTTTATAGTGCCTTCTAACTTGTATATTATTGGAACGATGAATACGGCTGACAAATCCATTGCCTTGCTAGATATTGCTCTTAGAAGACGATTTGAGTTTGTACCTATGTATCCAGAGGTGAATTTAGTAAAAGAGGAATACAAAGTTCTTTTTGAAAAAATGAACAAAACCATAAAGGATAAAAAGAATTACGATTTTACTATTGGACATGCTTACTTTATGGATGATACAATTCCGTTGGAGAAAATTATTAATCATAAAGTGATACCGTTATTATTGGAATATTTCATGAATTCGGAAGAACAAGTGAAAGAAATATTGGCTTCGGCTGGAATTGCAATAGGTGGTTGGCCATTAAAAATGATTCAATAAATGATTAACCTCTTTGAATACCAAAATAAAGTTGCTTTCCCAAAAGAGCATTTCGAGAACCTCGAAGTGTTCTTGGATGCTATTTGGAGTAAAAGAGAAAAATCATCGTTTTATAATGAAGATGAAAACCGTGAAGAAGTACAACACTTTATTCAGTTTTTACATAAGAACAAGGAACTAAAGTCCAATAAGTTTGTGGGAGTAATTCACTTTGAAAATCAAACTATTAATTTATTACCTAAAATATTCTACAACGGAACAGACGCAACCCAAGAAGATGTAAAAGTTATTAATTCTCACGTACTTTGGTGGTTGAGTTATTGTAGAAAATTACGTTTCCCAAATTACCTTTCAGGATTAAATTCGCAACAAGCAGATTTTTTTGAAATACTTATTTATTTGTTTAGCAAATACACTAAAGAATTATTGAATTCTTCAGTTTACCAAAGGTATATTGAAATTGAAAATGAATTGTCTTATGTAAAAGGGTGTATCAATTTTAATGAATACATAAATCAGAATTTAGCACGAGGGAGAAATCATAAAGTAAATTGCCGCTACGATTCTTTTGAAATGGACAACCCATTTAATCAGTGTATAAAATCGGTCTCTAGGTTATTACTAACTGCCACAAAAGACCAACAAAACAGAAGTAATTTAAATGATATAATATTTATTTTAGATGAGGTTTCTGAATTAGAAATATCTTCTGAAGAATGCAAACGCATCCAATTCAACCAATTATTTACCGACTTTGAAACTGTAAGGGATTATTGTGTGCTTTTTCTAGAAAATAGTGTTTCATTTAACTATAAAAACGACTTAAAACTTTTCGCCTTTTTATTACCAATGGAATATGTATTTGAAGATTTCATCTTTGGTTTTATTGAAAAGGAATTGGAAGAAGTTAAAGTAAAAAGTCAGGCAAAATATTCTTTAGACGAAGAGAAACATTTTGGATTAAAACCCGACTTACTTTTATTTGTTAATGGTAAAAAAATTATTGCCGATACCAAATACAAAATGGTTTACGCCGATACTACCGATAACAAAAAGGGAATTTCACAAAATGATTTGTATCAAATGGTTGCTTATGCAATTCGTTTAAATGCAACAGATATTAAATTGTTATATCCTAATTCGGTTAAAAATAATGTAACCGATTTAAAGACAATTGAAATTTTAGATGCCTTGGCTGATAATAAAAAAATAACAATTAAAGCCCATCAAGTAAGCATCTTGAATAATAAAATATCAATTGAAGACTTAAAAAACAATAAACTAACAACGGTATTTGATTGTGTTCGTTTACAACTAAAGCAAGAATTAGAAGATATTTTTAATAATATTTCATAATTTTCTATAAATTAACAACAATGACAACACCTAATAGCACCCCAAACGAAACCTTACCAAGAAAAAAAGAAGGTAATGGTTGTGCTTATATTATAATGGCTGCATTTATTGTGTTTTTTATTATTGTTTCTAAAAATACCAATAGCGTAGGTAGTTATGTTGCGCCACACCATACCAGAAGTGGTAAAATGGTTAAAGGTCATACTCGAAAAAGTACAAGTACCGATGCAAATGCTGTACAACATCGCAACTACAGTAAAGGGTACTATTATTTGCATAAATCAAGATATAACAAAAAGAAATAAGTTAAATATGGCAAAATCAGATAAAACCCAAGACTTACCTTTATATCAAAAAGGCATGTATATTTATAAACTAGTTGAAAGTTTAATTGCTTCCTTACCCGAAGAGGATGAATATATTCAAGCAACAAAAGGATTTATGCTAGAAGATGCTATGCTAATTCCGGCTAAAATTGCTGGTGCAGAAGGTGGCGATTTATATAGCATCCGAATGCAAAATGCAGCAATAATAAGAGATCATGCTATGCATTTATATACGCAAGTGGGTAGTTTACGATTTCATGAAAATTACAAGGATTTAGAATATGTAAAACTTATTCGTAAAGAAATTGAAGAATTCCGATTGTTGTTTATTGCTTGGGTAGAAAGTTTTGATACTACCAATTATTATTGGGATGAATGGGGTTTATTCAATCCGCCAGGGGCAATACCGCCAATTGAAGGAGAATCTTTTGACAATAATGACTTCGATTTAAATGATTTCCTAGATTTTGACGATGAAGAAGATTAATAATAAATAACCCTCGCAGAATTCAACATCCTGCTAGGGTTTCTTTTTATTTCTACTTCAAATTAATTCAACTTATTTCCAAAATCTGTAAAATTTGTTACAAAAATTACTTTAATTACAATTTAAAAATAAAACTTTCGGTTCCTTTAATAGTAACGTGCAGTACTCCTACTCCATTGGTAACTTTTAAAGTAGAGGTGCTTCCATAAAGTTGGTCTTTTACAGGATAAGCGCCATCGTGCAACTGCCATTTAGCAACCACATCGGCAGGTACTTTTAAATCGAAAGTACAACTATGGTCTTTAGAAAAATTAGCCACTACAATCAATTTTTCGGTAGCAGACCAACGCACATACGAATAGATTTTCTCATCGTAATTGGCAGTTTCATGTCGGTTAATTCCTTGTATTTCTTGGAACTGTCCCATCAAAGCATCACTTTTCAAGGTAAAGTG
>CANGCT010000151.1 GCA_947452415.1 Flavobacteriaceae bacterium | reverse complement strand
CATCGGCATCCGAATCTACAGGAGTAATTCCAGTTCCAAATGCATCGTCCATTCCGTCGTGGTTGGCATCCACATGAGAAATAGGGGTGAAGGTAGCGCCTTGTGCTTCTATATAATCTAAAATTCCATCATTATCGCTATCTAAATCGGCTTGGTCTGAAACACCATCATTATCCGAATCTTTAGATATACAAGTAGCATGTAATTTGAAAGTTGCTCTATCGCCAAGGGTTTCCGAAAGATTTTTATGTGTAAAAATTAGGGTATTGGAATTATTAGTCAAAAATTTGAATGTTCCTGCACCTGCTGCTAATGGAACAGTGCTGTTAAGTCGGAAGCGAATTTCAAATGATGAATATTGGGTGATACCACTTTCATAAATTCCGTCATAATTAGTATCGATCAATAACTGATTGTTTGGATTTAATACGGTTATCGTTTTATTGATAGGAGAATTCAAGATGAAATCGCCATTGGAATCTAATAAATCAGTAGTATTTGCAGTGGAAACATATTCCATGTCCAATGAAATAGGTTGTGAAAAACTCATAGTGTATTTTACAAAACTCGTTTTTCCGGCAGGGACATCGGTAATAAAACTTCCATCCGAACTTCCAGTTATTGGCGTTGTGCTTGTTGCTGTTGATGTGGTTACCGTTCCGTTAAATGTATTAGAATAGGTAGTTCCTACATTTATAGTTCCTGTAGTTGTATTTGCTAATGATATGCCTTGGTCTCCAAGGGATTCGTTGCAATTTGTGATGCCATCATTATCGAGATCGATATCAATATTGTCGTTGATACCATCATTATCGGTATCTATTGCGCAAGAACTTACCGGAATTTCATCGGAATAAAAATCAATTCCGCATGCGGTTAGGGATGCTTTTATCTTATAATATCCTGGCTGAGTAGGAGAATAGTTATTTGAAGTTGCTCCCGAAATAGGATTTCCGTTAAAATACCATTGGTACACATCAAAGTTGCTAATTGCATTTACATTAAGATTAATGTTAGGAATGCAATCGGAAAGTGTAGTAACTGCTGGTTGAAAAACAATTTCGGGTTTAAAAGTAAAACCAGAATAAAAGCCACCATAAGTTGCGGCTCCGCTGGAACCATAATAAGAGACATATACTTGTTCTGTAGAAAAAACCGAAACATTTCCAGTCAATCCTTCAATAGTATAAGTTACAAAATCAGGGTTTCCGGTAACATTTAAAGGACCAGTAACGTTTAGACTTGAAGGTAAAGTGGCAAAAGTATAGTTTACTCCGTCAATAATAAAAGTTAAAGTTGCGCCTGTTTTAGTAACAATACAAACAGTTCCTGTAAAATCAGTTAAACTTCCTACTTCATTAATTAGCGGAATGTTGTTGATTGATTTAGGAGTTTGACAACTCAATGGCGGAACAAAGTGCATGTTTTGATTGGCTTGGCTACTAGAACCTCCAATTCCTTGGTAAGCAAAAATATTTTTTGAACTTCTTACATATAAATTACCATTTGCAGAGAAATCCGTTCCGCTAAGCGCCAAGTATTGTCCTGAATTTAACGTTGTAGTGGGAGTAGCACTTCCGTTAAGGTATATTTCGGTATTGTTTGTGTCTGCTATCAATAGCGGTCTTTCGGTTTCATCCACTCCAGAACCTTTTACAAAAATATATTCCATTCCGGTTCTTTCTGCAGAAACTATTTGATCCATTCCTAAATCTAAATTTGTAGTAGTACCATTACTTCCTGCAAACGAACCACAGTTTACTGCAATAGGTTTATCGGAAGTAATAGAAGCACCTATCAAACCGTCTTTGTTCGCAACCGTTGGTCCTACAACTGCTATTGCAAAACTCTGCCCAGCATTTAAAGTTATATTAGAAGGATTACTTCCTGCAGCAGTGTTATTAATAAGTTGCACGCCAGGTTTAATATCTGCAAATGAAATGGTGGTGTTGTTTTCTGTTGCCAAAATTGTAGCAAAAGTATAATGATTGGATGTAGTGGAGGGCGCGCCCGTATTAATAAAGGCACCTATTCTGAAATGAGTTCCTAGAGCAGCCATCCCTTTAGATACTAAGCCACCGGCTTGATTGTTTTGTGTGGTAGAAGTTAATCTAACATTAGCATAAATTAAATCTTGTGCATTAATGATGTATCCTTTGTTGCTTTTTATGGTATTGACATCGCTTTTAGAAATTAATAATTGGGTGTCAAATCCCGATCCGATGTTATATACATAGGGTGCATCTCTGCTTACAGATCCTGAAATAGATGCTCCTCCAATTTCTTGAATAACAAAACTTACAGGCGTTACACTTGGACAGGAAATGTAAATATATTGTCCCTGAGGGTCTTGACTATCGGAGTTGGATAATGGCGGAATATAATGCGTTTTACTAAATTGCGAGAAACAATTTATAGAAAACAATGCAACAAGTATAATAGATAGAAGTAGGGTCTTTTTCATGGGCATAAAAGTACTATTTTTTTTAAATATCTTTTAATAGAAAAATATCCTTTAACATTTATTTCTATTTGAAATTAGACAATAAAAAAAGTAAGACCTAAAAAACTGACTTTAGTTTAATAGGTCTTACTTTTAAAATTCAAAATAACAGAAAAGTGCTGTTGGTTAGGTCTTTAAAATACTATAAATCTCTTTTTTTCAAAAGTAAATAAGAGGAGTAAACGAAAATAGCGGTCCAAACGAGTACTATAAGAATAGTTGTAAAATGAACATCGTAATCTTTTACATTTATAATTCCAATTTGAGAATTGATGGTTTTAATTGCCGATAGTTTAGTAAAAGGCTCAATTAAAAGTTGCGACATCGATTCTAAAGGTAAAAATCTACTTACAGAACTTGTTAAGCCAATTTTAGAATAGACTAGAAAACATTCGATAAGAAACCAAATGAATAGAAATCCTAAAGCAAAAGCCGAACGTTTTATAAGGATTCCTACAAATAAACAAAAAGAGAAAAATCCAACTAGATTTACAAAATAGGCTAGTAAATATTCCATTCTAGAGAAAATAATTCCCACTTCGGTATAAGAAGAAAAAAATAATCCCAGAATTAAGGATATTAAGAATACAAAAACCGTAGAAACAATTGAAAATGCTACCACAGTTATAAATTTAGAAGCAATAAATTCTTGCTTGCTCATACCGTCTATTAAGTTTTGTTTCAAAGTGCCATAACTATATTCGTTAGACATCATCGATACAATAATTACTGCAAAAAACACTTTGGCAAACACAGCAATAAATGAATTGAAATGCCAAATAAAAGGAAAATTAAATACACCTTGTTCGGCAATCTTAATGTGAATTGGACCAATATCAAATTTTATGGAAGCCACTAATGCAATCAAACTTAGTAATCCAAAGTAAGTGATAGTTAAAATTTTGCTGGCTCTGTTTTTCCAGATTTTTTGTAATTCTATAGAGAGTAATCGTTTCATTTTTTTTGTTTTAGAATAAGGAATTCTTCGTTTTTATTTACCAGTTAATTGTAAAAAATGGTCTTCCAAACTATTTTTACGTTGCACTAAATGGCTGATGTAGATTGATTTGTCCGTCAAAAAATGGTTTAAAAGAGCAGTATCTATATCGGTTTTCGAATAAATTTCTACTTTACCATCTGTTTCTACAATTCGGTCAATAAGAGGGTAGGTTTCTAATGCTGCAATTAATGCTTTAGTATCGGCTGCTTGCACTTCAATATAGCCATTTCCAGATGCCATTCCTGCCACCGTTCCAGAATATAATATTTCTCCTTTGCGCAAGACCACAACATGAGAACATACTTTTTCTACTTCATCCAATAAATGCGACGCCAATAAAATGGTAGTTCCTTGGCTTGCAATGTGCTTGATAATATCTCTAATTTGATGAATTCCTTGCGGATCTAGACCATTAGTTGGTTCGTCTAAAATCAATATTTCGGGGTCGTTTAACAATGCCGAGGCTATTGCCAATCGTTGTTTCATCCCTAAAGAAAAGGTATTGAACTTGCTGTCTTTTCGTTCTAGCAAACCAACAACTTCTAGTTTTTCGGTAACTTTAGAGTAATTGATGCCTTTAATTTTGCAAACTAATTTCAAATTTTCCTCAGCCGTCATGTAAGGATAAAAATTTGGTCGCTCAATAATAGCACCAACTTTTTTCAAGGCTTCGTGCGTTTCCATAGCGCCATCAAACCAAGAATATTCTCCAGAAGTTTTATTAACAACATTTAATACAATTCCTAAAGTAGTAGATTTTCCGCTGCCATTAGGGCCAAGTATGCCATAGACATTGCCTTTTAATATTTCAAATGATACGTT
>CANGCT010000150.1 GCA_947452415.1 Flavobacteriaceae bacterium | reverse complement strand
AGGAACTTGAATATATAAAGCATTGTCAGACAATTCAACTGATTTGATTGGTTCGAACCAGGTTTTGTAGGCTTGTTCTTGAATGTTGTCTTTAATAAAAAGTAGACAGTTCTCCCAAACTGATTGCGCAGTTTTGTTCATATTCGTGTTAAAATTACTAATTTAATTAATGGTTTTCTTACAGAAGATTAATAGTTTTACCCTCTGTTTTTTGGGATAACAAATATGTGGATAAAAATCGTTTAAAAAAAATTATAGACTATGGTTTTTTAAAAAAAAATGTTGTATAGAGTGTTTTAAAAATAGATTAAAAGCAAATAAATATAGATGAACGAGCATAAAGTTGAAGTTAGAGTACGATATGGTGAAACCGACCAAATGGGGGTTGTATATCATGGTAGTTATGTGCCTTATTTTGAGATAGGAAGAGTGGAATGGCTAAGAAACAAAGGGGTTTCCTACAAATTCATGGAAGAAAGTGGTATTGCACTGCCAATAGTGTCCATGCATCTTAATTATAAGAAGCCAGCACGCTATGATGACCTGCTGACGGTACATACAAAATTGAAAAAACATAGCGGAGTTAAGATAGAATTTGATTGTGAAATCCGCAATGAAAATCAAGAGTTATTAACAACTGCACATTTTATACTTGTTTTTATCGATTTAAAATCCGGAAAACCTACTCAACCTCCGCAGTATATTTTGGATATAATTAAAGAATAAATTAGTATAATAATTTAATCTCAATTTCATAAAAAGAAAAAAAAATGTCGAATATTATTTCGGCATTTTTTTTTCGGGTTGCAATTTCTATTTCGCAACTTATTTCCATTTTCTGGGAGATAATTTCTAAGTTTTTTTCTTTAATTACTCGCATTACCTTGTTCATGTTTTTGTAATCAAAAGATATAGAATAATGTATATTAATCGTTTTTTCAACTATTTCTGATGCTTCTAAAGCCATTTGTGCAGAACTTCTATAGGCAGATATTAATCCGCCAACGCCTAATTTTGTCCCTCCAAAATATCGAACTATAACTACGAGGACATTTGTAACTCCAAAAGACTGAATTTGTCCGTAAATAGGAATCCCTGCAGTATTGCTTGGTTCTCCATCATCATTGGCTCTGAACTGGATTTTTTCGGTTCCAAGTTGAAAAGCATAGCAATAATGTACGGCCCCAAAATGTTGCCTCCGCAAAATTTCTAAATGACTTTTAACATCTTCTTCGGTAGTTATAGGAAAAGCGTAGCCAAAAAACTTACTATTTTTTTCTTTAAAAAGGATTTCTTCCGAGGCAGATGCTATGGTTTTGTAAGTGTCTTTCAATTTTTTGAAGTGCGAAGGGTAATTTTAAAGTAATAAATGTTTTTGATTAAATAAATCTACCACATCTTCTTGTCCTACTTGTAAATTCCATACTTGCATTCCAAGTTTTTCAGCAGCATCGGTGTTTACTTTTTTGTCATCTACAAATAAAGTTTTTCTAGGATTTAAATCATGCTTGTTTAATATATAGGAGTAAATTGCTGAATCTGGTTTGCGCATTCCCATTTCGTAAGAATAATATACTTTTTCAAAACACTGATAAAAGTCACTAAAAAAGGAAATTCCAACTTTGTGTTCAAATCTACTAATGTGAATTTCATCGGTATTGGTTAGCAAAAATAATTTGTATTTGTAAGAAAGTAATTGTAAAAATTCCAATCGATATAGAGGGAAATCGCCAATTATGGTATTCCAGGCTTCTTTAATTTCTTTTAAACTTGCATTGGGTAAATGTTTTTGAAAAGACTCTAAAAAATTTTGTGCCGTGATTTCTCCTTTTTCAAATAAATCGTTTTGTTTTATCAAGTCTTCATTTGGATTAGGTAATCCAATTTTTTTAAAAGCTTCTACTTGAGCTTCTTTTTCTAAATTTATAAAAATATCTCCAAAATCAAAAATGATGGTTGTAATCATAATTTAAGAAAGTTATAAGTTCGTCTTCTAATAGTTGTTCCTTTTTTGTATTTATTGCTCTAATTTCAGGAGCACTTGTACCATTTTTAAAGGTTGTAATTCCTTTGAATACTCTTGCTTCATCCCATATATCTGCATCAATAAATGTTTGCAAGGTTTGTCTTCCTCCTTCAATAATAACCGATTGAATTTCATTCTTAAATAAGAAATCCGCAATTTCAGAAGCAATAGCATTCTTGAAATTGATAGTATCTTTTGAAATTAAAAGAGTATTTGCTTGAGTATCAAAGATAGGGCTTTCTTTTGGAATTCTATTCTTTTGATCTAAAACAATTCTAATTGGGTTATTTCCAGTCCAATCTCTAACAGTTAGTGTAGGATTGTCTTCTAGAACTGTATTGGTTCCAACCAAAATTGCCTGCTCTTCACTTCTCCATTTATGCACCAATTGACGCGAAAATTCGTTAGTAATCCAAACGGGTGCTTTCTTTGCTTTGGCAAGAGGAGCAATAAAACCGTCTTGGCTTTCTGCCCATTTTAATATAATATAAGGACGCTTTTTTGTGTGAAATGTAAAAAAGCGCTTGTTTAATTCGTTGCATTCGTCTTCTAAAATTCCGATGGTCACGTTTTTTTTCGCTTCTAATAGTTTTTTAATGCCATTGCCAGCCACTTTTGCAAAAGGATCTATAGTGCCAATAACTACATTCGGAATATTATTTGCAATAATCAAATCACAGCAGGGAGGGGTTTTTCCAAAATGACTACAAGGTTCTAAACTCACATAAATCGTTGCTTTAGAAAGAAGCGATTTGTCTTTAACCGAATGAATAGCATTTACTTCGGCATGGGGTTCACCTGCTTTTTGGTGCCAACCTTCGCCAATAATTTTGTTGTTATATACAATTACGCTTCCCACCAGCGGATTGGGATAGGTAGTTCCTAAACCATTTTTGGACAATTCAATGCAGCGTTTTATATATTTTTCATGTATCTTCACACCACAAAAATAAGATTTTTTAAGATTAGAAAGTTTAGAAGTTTAGTTTTTATGATACTAAGAGAAATCCAAAAAGAAGATAACAAGCAAATTGCACAAGTTATTCGGGAGGTTTTTATTGCCGATGATTATCCAAAAACTGGAACTGCCTTTGCAGATACCCAATTGGATTTTATGTATGAAGCCTACCAAAACCCAAAAGCAATTTATTTTGTTGTGGAAGAAAACGGAAAAATAATAGGTGGAGCAGGAGTGAATCAATTGGATAACTCCACTGAAAATATTTGTGAATTGCAAAAAATGTATTTCTTGCACGAGGCACGAGGCCGAGGTATTGGTATGGAAATGATTCGAAAATGTTTGGCAAAAGCAACCGAATTTGGTTATGAAAAATGCTATTTAGAAACTCTTCCTGTGATGCTAAACGCTCAAAAATTATATAAAAAAGTGGGATTTGAATATTTAACCGAACCGCTTGGAGGAACTGGTCATACTAGTTGCCCGGTGTGGATGATAAAAGAATTATAAGTTATGAAAAAATATATTTTGTTGATTTTTGTTATGTATAACTATTGCTTTGTTTCAGCTCAAGAATGTAATTATATTGAGAAATATTATCCATTGATTTATAAAGCACAAATTTATTATTTTGAAGGAAAAAATGAACTCGCATATTCAACTTTAAAAGAATCTGAAAAAGTGTGTCCCTTGTTAAATCAATCCTCTATATATGAAATTGATATTTTAGCTCAATTAGCAATTGCTTTAGATAAAAAAGAAGAAGCTTTAAATAGTATAGAAGTACTGATGAAGAAGTATGGTTATACATTTAATTATTTTGATGAGAATTCCATTTATGATTCTTTAAAGGATAATCCTAAATGGAAAAATTTAAAACAAAATAGCGAAAAAATATATCAAGAATATTTGAAAACTATTAATTTTGAATTGAAGAATGAACTGTCAATTATGACTTCAGAAGACCAACGTGTTCGGCAACAGCCTATTGATTTTGAAGAGATGTTAAGAGTTGATACTAAAAATGAAAGGCGATTGAAAGAAATTATTTCAAAATATGGCTATCCAAATGAAAAATTGATAGGAGCTGTTAATTTTGGATTAAATGGTGCTGATATAAGCACTTTGGTTTTTCATTTAAAAGATGTGGAATATTGGAAACCAATTTTTTTAAACTTAATTCAAAAAGGGGAAGCACCTTTTAATGTATATGCAAATCTAGTAGATAGCAATCAAAGAAAAATAGGGATGTTTATTTATGGGATTTATAGTGATACAAAATCGGATAAAATTATTGATATTGAAAACTTGGATAGTAGAAGAGTTTCTGTAGGATTAAGAACTGTTGAAATGCAAAAACGGATGTTGGAATTAAGAAAAATAAAATACGGCTTTTAAAAATAATCCAATGCTACTAAAAACCTACAAAACCACATTTCTCCAAGAACTTTCT
>CANGCT010000149.1 GCA_947452415.1 Flavobacteriaceae bacterium | reverse complement strand
TTTAAAGAAAATGAACGTATCCCTTATATTAATTGTCCTTTTAATTGGTGCTTTGGCAACCTTCCTTTCTGGAGATAAAATCGCTTCTAAAGTGGCTTTGTTCTTTAGTTTATTGGCTTTAGGTTGTACAACCGTATTAGTAAATCATTTTCTTGGTGGTGTAGACATCAGTCTTAACAACCCTTGGATTTTACAACCAAATATTTCTTTTGCCTTAAAAGCAGATGGTTTGGCTCTAGCCATGGTGTTGTTAACCGTTTCTTTAACGCCAATAATCATCTTTTCCTCGTTTGGAAATAATTTTAATAAATCTAAAAACTTCTATGCCTTAGTATTGTTCATGGCATTTGCAATGACCGGAACTTTCCTTGCAGCGGATGGTTTATTATATTATATTTCCTGGGAACTATCTTTAATTCCAATTTATTTTATAGCATTGGTTTGGGGTAATGGCGATACCGAAGAGCGTAAAAAAGCAGTAGTGAAATTCTTTATTTACACACTTGCGGGATCGTTATTCATGTTAGTTGCTTTTGCATATTTATATACTAAAGCAGGTAGTTTTATGTTATCTGATTTAACTAAATTAAAGTTAACTCCAACCGAACAATTCTGGATATTCTTCGCTTTCTTTTTGGCGTATGCTATTAAAATTCCGATTATACCTTTCCATACCTGGCAAGCAAAAGTATACCAAAAGGCACCAACAGTTGGAACCATGCTCTTATCTGGTATTATGCTAAAAATGGGATTGTACAGTGTTATTCGTTGGCAAATTCCTATTGCTCCATTAGCGGCTAAAACCTACATGCCAACCTTAATTGGGTTGAGTATTGCTGGTGTAATTTATGGTTCGATTGTAGCCTTGCGTCAAAAAGATCTTAAAAAATTATTAGCCTATTCTTCTCTTGCACACGTTGGACTAATTGCTGCTGGTTGTTATACTTTAACTGCCGATGGTATCAGCGGAGCCGTATCGCAAATGATTGCACACGGTTTTGTAATCGTTGGTTTATTCTTTGCTGCCGAAGTAATTTTCAGAAGATTTGAAACCAATAAAATTGACGAATTAGGTGGAATTCGTTCGCAAGGACCAAAATTCACTTCGATGTTTATGATTTTAGTTTTGGCTTCTGTGGCTTTACCTGGAACCTTTAACTTCATTGGAGAATTTACCGTATTGTATAGTTTATCTCAAGTAAATCTTTGGTTTGCTGTACTTGGAGGAACCACCATTATTTTAGGGGCATACTATATGTTGAAAATGTTCCAAAATGTCATGCTTGGAGAAACCAATACCAAAGTTTTTGCTGATGTAAGCATTAACGAAACAATAGTTTTTGTTGTACTAATTGCCTTTTTATTGTTCTACGGATTGCATCCAAAACCAATTGTAGATTTGGTAAACCCAAGTATTGTTGAAATTCTGAAACAAATTAATAGATAAATTGATTTAGGATTAAGGAATTTTGATTAAGGATTATAGAATACGCATAAAACAGAATACGCATGACAAAAGATGAATTAAAAGCTAGAACGAAAAAATTTGCAATTGATACGTTTAAATTTTTAAATGAAATTGAAAAAAATAAAGCTGTCGACGTCATATCCTATCAGCTGTTTAAATCTTCATCTTCTGTAGCGGCAAATTATAGAGCAGTTTGTAGAGGCAAATCAGATGCTGATTTTTTAAATAAGTTAAAAGTAGTAGATGAAGAGGCCGACGAAAGTTTATTTTGGTTAGAATTTATAAAAGATTTAAACATTAGTTGTAATACTATGGAATTAGAAAGATTAATAAAAGAAGCTGACGAATTAGTTGCAATTTTTTCAGCGGGAATAAAAACAATAAAATCAAGAAACAAGTAAACAAGGACAATGAATTTTACAATAAGTATTTCCGCAAGCCAAGAAATCCTAAATCGAAATTCGTAAATCCTAAATAATTAAATAAATGAATACACTAATAGCAATATCAGGTTTAGGCGTTTTTTGTCTTATAGCTGAAATCTTTAATTTAAGAAAAGCAATTGTTCCAGTAGTAATTTTAGGATTATTAGCAGTATTAGGAACCACTTTAAATCTTTATACTTTCGGATCTATTTGTGATGGAAAATACAGCAATATGATTGTTGTAGATAAATTTTCTTCCGCATTTGTGTCGCTTTTTATTTTGTTAACCGTATTCATTGTTGCCATGGGACACGATGTATATAAAGACCATCCAACTAAAATCTCCGACTATATTGCCATCAAGATCTTTCTTTTGGCAGGAGCCGTAGCAATGGTTTCTTTTAGCAACTTAGCAATGTTCTTTTTAGGCATTGAAACGCTTTCTATTGCATTATACATTCTTGCAGGAAGCAGTCGTTTGGATATTAAAAGTAATGAAGCCGGAATGAAATATTTCCTAATGGGTTCTTTTGCATCTGGAATTATATTGTTTGGTATTTGCTTAATTTACGGAGCAATGGGAAGTTTTGATGTAACAGAAATATCTAATGCATCACTTTCAGCCGAACTACCTTCTTGGTTTCCTATTGGAGTTGTTTTAGTAGTAGTTGGAATGTTGTTTAAAATTGCAGCCGTTCCGTTTCACTTTTGGGCACCAGACGTTTATGAGGGTTCACCGTCGTTAGTTACTGCAACCATGAGCACCTTGGTAAAAGTGGTAGCTGTTGCAACTTTATACAAATTAGTAACTGTTTTGAACTTGAATTTATCTTTTGATAATCAAGATATTTTAACCGCTTTCCAATTGATAGTAGTACTAATTTCTATTGCTTCTATGACTATCGGGAATATCATGGCATTGCGTCAAAATAATGTAAAACGTATGTTGGCATTCTCAGGAATTTCGCATGCAGGATTTATGTTAATGGCATTATTAACCGTTGCCAATTCTTCTACAACATTACTATATTACACTAGTGCTTATGCTTTGGCAGGAATTGCAGCATTTGCAGTAATTATAGCGGTTACCAAAAACAAAGACAACGAAGATATTTTAAATTTCAATGGCTTGGGAAAAACCAATCCGTTAATGGCGGCGATTTTAACAGGGGCATTATTGTCTATGGCGGGAATTCCTGTTTTCTCTGGATTCTTTGCTAAGTTTATGTTGTTTACTCAAACCATTCAGGCTGGGTATTTAGTTGTTGTTATTGCCGGAGTTATCAATTCGATCATAAGTGTTGGATATTACTTCAAATTGATTTTGGCCATGTACACTAAAGAACCAAACGAAGAAAAACAAGCAACTCCATTTGTGTATTATGCTGTGGGTGTGGTTTCCATTCTATTGAATGTACTTATCGGATTGTATCCTTCTTTAGTTACTAATTTATTGAAATAATAGAAGTTTTCTTAGTGAAACTTCGTGCTTCTTAGAGTTTCTTTGTGAAAGAACTTATACTGTAACACAAAGAGCCACAAAGGCTACACGAAGTAGCACAAAGGTTATCTTTTAAAATAACAGAAACCATCAAAAGTAATTTTGGTGGTTTTTTCTATTATTTTAACTTCCCCCAATTTTAGGGTGAAGAATAAATGATAAATTTTTATAAAAATTAATTTGTAATTGATATTAATATCAATATCTTTGAGTGGTATTAGTCGAATTGATTTTTGATGTAATTTCTATTTTGACAAATAGGAATTTAGAATAAAAGAATAACGCATGAAATATTCAGAATTAGAACGGAAACTGAAAAAAATGGGATGCATGTACATTAGAGATGGGAAAAAACATCCTATATGGTATAGCCCAATAACAGATAAAGAATTTCAAACAAGTCATCAGAAAAGTGAAGAAGTGAAATTTGGAACTTTACAAAGTATCTTAAGAGATTCTGGATTAAAAAAGTAAAAAATGAAAGTAAAAGTAATTATTGAAAGAGGAAGTGATGGGAGTTATGGAGCCTTTATAGGTTCTACTTCTATTCCCTTTGGGATTATAGGAGATGGGAAAACAGTACAAGAAGCCAAAGAGGATTTTTTAAATTCTTACGAAGAAATGAAAGTCTATTACTCAGAAAACAACAAGAAATTTACTGACTGTGAATTTGAGTTTCAATATGATGTTGCTTCTTTTTTATCCTATTATGGCGCTATTTTATCCTTAGCAGGAATGGAACGATTAACAGGTGTAAATCAAGGACAATTAAGTCATTATGTTACAGGCCGAAGAAAGCCTTCCAAAAAAACTATTGAAAAAATTGAAAGTAAATTACAGGCGTTTGGAAAAGAATTAAATCAAGTAGAATTTATTTAAAATAATAAAAGTTTACTTTGTGAAACTTCGTGCTTCTTAGAGTTTCTTTGTGAAAGAACTTATACTGTAACACAAAGAGCCACAAAGGCTACACGAAGTAGCACAAAGGTTATCTTTTAAAATAACAGAAACCATCAAAATTAATTTTGGTGGTTTTTTTGTTTTGTTTGAGAT
>CANGCT010000148.1 GCA_947452415.1 Flavobacteriaceae bacterium | reverse complement strand
CATGAAGAAATACATGGAAATGAGCGATGCACTTCGTTTAGTTTATGCTTCTAAATATGCTTCTACTGCCAATTACTGGAAAAACCGTCAAGGAATGATTGATGCACTTTCTAAATTTGGAACTGCCAAATCTAAAGCGGCTCAAGAAGCAAAATTTGACAAATGGGCTAACAAGCCAGAAAACAAAGCCAAATACGGAGCAGTAGTTTCTACAATAAATAAATACTACGCTTTAACTAACGAAAAATCGCGTCACGATAATTATCTTTCTCAATTGTTCAGAACCTCTGCTTTAGGTCCAGTAGGAAGAAGTTTAGGAAAACAATTAGATACTTATGCAAAAGCAGATGCTGCAAAACGTGCCACTTTAGCACTAGGTATCCTAGAATTTGCAACAAAATTCTATGAAGATTTACACCTTCCTGCAGAAAAAGATTTATTGGCAGCACAATTACATTTGTACGCTACCAAATCTACAGGATATGCAATAGCACCCTTAGTTAAGAAAATTGGAGATGAAAACAACAACGACTTCACTAAATATGCAAATGCTACTATTGATTTAAGTATTTTTTCTTCTTTAGATAAAGTAAAAGCATTCCTACAAGCGCCAAGTCAAGGGCTTTTAGATAACGATCCTTTATACATTTTATCCAACGATATGATCACGCATTTTAATTCTAAATCCGATGAAATTGCAAAAGCACAAAACGATTACGGTGCTTCTTTCCGTTTATTGGTAGAAGGTTTACGCGAGTCTAAAATTGGAACAATTAAATATCCAGATGCTAACTCCACATTGCGTTTAACCTACGGAAAAGTTCGTGCATTGCCTGCTGACAAACGTAACGATGCCAAAATAAACAACTACACTACTTTAGACAGTCAAGTAAAAAAATACAAAAAAGGTGATGAAGAATTTGACCTTCCAACCCGTGTTTTAGAAATGGCTAAAAATAAAGATTACGGTCGTTATGGAGATAAAGACGGTTCGCTTCACGTGAATTTCTTGACCGATAATGACATCACTGGTGGAAATTCGGGCTCTCCAGTTCTTAACGGAAAAGGAGAGTTAATCGGTATTGCTTTTGATGGAAACATCGAAGCCATGGCTGGTGACGTAATTTTCGATAGCAAATTACAAAGAACCATCAATGTAGATATTCGCTATGTTTTATGGGTAATAGAGAACTTTTCTAACGCGAAACATATCGTTGACGAAATGACTTTGGTGAAATAAACCACAAACCAAATAGGTTTTTACATAAAACTCCAAATTAAGCAATTAGTTTGGAGTTTTTTTAGGAGCAAATTTTTTAGTATTTATCCTAACAGGTTTTTCTAACCTGTTAGGTATACCACCAAAAAAAAAAAATAGACTTAAGTTTTTATAGGAGCGAATGGTTTGGGATTTATTTGTAAAGGCAATTCCTGCTTTCCGTTGCAATCTTTTTTAACTCCGACAGAGTTAAAAACCCTGTCGGAGTTAAAAAAGGATTTCCACTTCAATCAGGGCTGATTAGGAAATATGTTGCATTTTTGTAAACAAATAATAAACACATTGATAATTAACAATCAATTTCATATTTTTGAAGATTCAATAGCCAAACTATGCAATTTCTAAAGATTTTTATATTCTTTCTAACCTTCCATTTTTTTGGTACAACCAATTTTGAAAAGGCTGAAAAACTGTACCAGCAACAAAAGTGGGATCAAGCTAAGGTGCTTTTTGAAGAGTGTTTAAAAGAAAACCCAAAAGATTTTAAAACTATCGAATATCTAGGAGACATTGCAGGCCATCAAAAAAATTGGGACGAGGCAATTAAATACTATAAAACCTTAAAAATTCAGTTTCCTAAAACGGCTAGATATTTTTATAAATACGGAGGTTCCCTCGGAATGAAAGCCAAAACAGTCAATAAATTTAAAGCATTAGGAATGATATCAGATATTGAAAAATCCTTTTTAATGGCTGCTAAACTCGATCCTAAACACATTGAGAGTCGTTGGGCATTAGTAATGTTTTATATTGAAATACCTGGAATAGTTGGTGGTAGCGAAGCCAAAGCACAAAAATTCTCCAATGAATTGATGACGCTTTCTAAAGTAGATGGCTATATGTCACAAGGCTATATCGACGAGTATTTTGAACGTTATTCCGAAGCCGAAAAAGATTACAGTAAAGCACATGAAATTGGCAACTCTAAAACTACCTTTCAAAAATTATATAATTTATATTTGAATAAAATTAAAGATTCCGTAAAGGCAAAAAAACTAAAAGAACAATTTGAAAAATAAGCCCCACCCAGCCTCCCCAAAGGGGAGGAGTAAAGGCTGTAAAAAATAAAACATGAATACTATTGACAATACTATAATTTCCCCTTCGGGGGTTAGGGGGCTACACTTCATCGCTATTGGCGGAGCAGCCATGCACAATCTTGCACTTGCATTACACAATAAAGGATACCAAGTAACCGGTAGCGACGACGCTATTTTTGAACCATCTAAATCCCGTTTAGAAAAGAAAGGATTAATGCCAGTAGAATTGGGTTGGTTTCCTGAAAAAATCACCCAAGATATTGAAGCCGTAATTCTAGGAATGCACGCCAAAGAAGACAATCCTGAGTTGCTTAAAGCGCAGCAATTAGGTTTGAAAATATATTCGTATCCCGAGTTTCTATACGAACAATCTAAAAATAAAACGCGTGTAGTTATTGGCGGTTCCCACGGGAAAACTACCATAACTTCTATGATTTTGCACGTAATGCATTACCATAACATCGAAGTAGATTATATGGTTGGAGCACAATTAGAAGGTTTTGATACGATGGTGCATCTTACAGAAACCAACGATTTTATTGTATTGGAAGGCGATGAATACCTTTCCTCTCCCATGGACAGACGACCAAAATTTCATTTATACCAACCCAATATTGCCTTACTTTCTGGAATAGCTTGGGATCATATTAATGTTTTTCCAACCTTTGAAAATTATGTAGAGCAATTCGAAATTTTCGCAAATCAAATTACCAAAGGTGGAATTCTAATTTATAATGAAGAAGATGCTACCGTTAAAAAAGTAGCCGAAGAAACTACCAATGCTATTCGTAAAATTCCTTATACCACGCCAAGTTATACCGTTGCCGAAGGGACTACTTTATTAGACACTCCCGAAGGGCCAATGCCAATTGAGGTTTTTGGAGCACATAATTTGAATAATCTGGCTGGCGCCAAATGGATTTGCCAATGTATGGGTGTTGACGAAGCCGATTTTTATGAAGCCATTGCCAACTTTAAAGGAGCCAGTAAACGTTTAGAAAAAATTGCCGAGGGTAAAGGTAAAGTCGCTTATAAAGATTTTGCACATTCACCAAGCAAAGTTGCTGCAACAACCCAAGCCGTTAAAAATCAATATCCCGACAGAAAATTAATTGCCTGTTTGGAATTACACACCTATAGCAGTTTGAATGCCGAATTCCTTAAAGAATACCAAGGCGCTTTGGATGCTGCTGATGTTGCAGTTGTTTTCTATTCTCCCGATGCGGTTAAGATTAAACAATTGGAAGAAGTAACTTACGAGCAAATCGCAAGTTCTTTTAAACGGGATGATTTAATAATTTATACCAATCCTGCTGATTTTAAGAATTTCTTATTCAGCCAAAATTTCGATAATTCTGCCTTATTGCTAATGAGTTCTGGAAATTACGGTGGCTTGAATTTTGATGAGGTGAAGGATTTAATGAAATAGTTTTTTGTTGCGAAAATAAAATCGTATTTTCGGTATACTATAAAATGCCAAAATATGTATACACCTATTAACCAATGGGCGGAAGACGACCGGCCACGAGAAAAATTTCTACTAAAAGGAAAATCCGCATTATCCGATTCCGAATTGCTTGCGATACTTATTGGTTCGGGTTCCCGAAACGAAAGTGCCGTGCAATTGTGCCAGCGTATTTTGGCTTCGACAAATAATAATTTGAACCAATTAGGAAAAGTATCCGTGCAGCAGTTGATGGAGTTTAAAGGCATTGGAGAAGCCAAAGCCATTTCTATTGCAGCAGCATTAGAATTAGGACGGCGCAGACGAAATGAAGAGGTTGTACAACTAGATAAAATCACTTCCAGCAAAGCAGTCTTTCAAATCATGCAACCCATAATAGGAGAGTTGCCTCATGAAGAATTTTGGGTGTTGTATCTTAATAATTCCAATAAAGTCCTTCATAAATCACAACTTTCTAAAGGCGGAATGACAGGAACTGTTGTAGATCCTAGAATTGTTTTTAAAACCGCGTTAGAATACAACGCAATTTCACTAATTTTGACCCACAACCATCCTTCAGGAAAATTGGAACCAAGTGACTCAGATAAAGAATTAACAAGAAGACTAAAACTAGCAGGACAGCAGATGCATATATTGGTTTTAGATCATATTATCATTACCGAAACCGGTTTTTACAGTTTTAATGACGAAGGAATATTTTAATAAATGAAACAGATTACCGACATATTTTTTGATTTAGATCACACCCTTTGGGATTTTGAAAAAAATTCTGCTTTAGCATTTGAAAAAGTTTTAAAAAAGCACGAAATCCAAGTTGACTTAGATGTTTTCTTGGAACATTACGTGCCATTGAAT
>CANGCT010000147.1 GCA_947452415.1 Flavobacteriaceae bacterium | reverse complement strand
TGTTCGCGTTTTTATTTAAAATGATATTGATAATCCCGCTCATTCCTTCCGGATTGTACTTGGCAGAAGGATTGGTAATCAATTCAATTTGCTTGATAGAAGAAGATGGAATTTGTTTTAAAAGTTGCGCAACATCAATATTAGAAGGCTTTCCGTCAATAAGCACTCTTACATTTTCATTCCCTCTCAAACTGATGGCATTCGTTTGCGGATCTACCGAAACCGAAGGAATATTGTTCATGATTTCGCCAGCGGTTGCTCCTGCAGAAATTAAATCCTTTCCAACATTAATAACTTTTCTATCAATTTTTTGTTCAAATGTGGATTTTTCTTTCACTATTTCAACATCATCCAACTGAGCGATAGCCTCTTCTATAAAAATAGAATTCAAATTAATATTCTTATCCTCAGCAGTTAAAGTAATTTTTTTGGTGTAATTTTTATACCCAATAAATTGAACTACAACCATATAAGTGTCCAAAGGAATATCTTTAATAGTAAAATTTCCATTTTCTGAAGTCATTCCTCCAGTAATAATTTTGTTTTCTTTTTTAATATTTACATTAGCATAAGAAACTGCTTTTTTGGAAGTGTTGTCTACTACTTTACCTGAAATAGTTCCTGTAATTTGCGCATTAATTGTTAAATAACTGGTTAATAGTAGTGTAAGAAATAATCTAAATTTCATGTTTGGGGTTTTAATTTATATTGGGCTTTGTAGTTCTAATAGACTACCAATAGATACTTTTGTTACAAAAGAATTCAAAGATAATACGATTCCTTTTAATTATTGATATTTTATTAGATTGATAAAATATCATTTTAAGGTACTCAATATATTTTCACGAAACTTTACCATTTGTAAAGGGCTATAAAACTGCAATATTCTTTACTTTTGCAAAAAAATATAGAAATGGCTCGATTTGAAGAAAACGATTTACCCAAAGCAAAGATTAATGCTAGTTCGTTAAGCAAAGCAGTATTAATTTTTAAATATGCCGATAATCATAAGTGGAAATTTTATGTAGGATTAATTTTCTTATTAATGACGGGAGCCACTGCCCTAGCTTTCCCTAAGTTAATGGGGATGTTGGTAGATTGTGTTAAAAACAAAGACAATTCCGAAGCCAATTCAATTGCATTAGGTCTGGTTTGCATCTTATTTCTGCAATCCTTTTTCTCTTTTTTCCGACTTTCTTTATTTGTGAATTTCACCGAACATACTTTGGCAAACATTCGTTTAGCGTTGTATAGCAATTTAGTAAAATTGCCGATGACGTTCTTTTCTCAAAAACGTGTTGGCGAATTAAACAGTCGCATCAGTTCGGATATTACTCAAATTCAAGATACTTTAACCTCTACTATAGCCGAATTTTTACGCCAATTTATTTTAATTATTGGTGGTGTGGCATTACTTGCTAGTCAGAGTTTTAAACTGACTTTGATGATGCTTTCCATCGTTCCAGTGGTTGCCGTTGCGGCAGTTATTTTTGGAAGATTTATCCGAAAATACTCTAAAAATGTACAAGACAAAGTTGCCGAAAGCCAAGTAATTGTGGAAGAAACCCTGCAAGGCATCAGCAATGTAAAAGCATTTGCCAACGAATGGTATGAAATTGCTAGATACAAAGGTAAAATTCAAGAAATTGTAACGATTGCCATCAAAGGCGGAAAATACCGAGGGTACTTTGCTTCATTTATTATTTTCTGTTTGTTTGGCGCTATTGTAGCCGTGGTTTGGTATGGTGTTACTTTGAGTATTAGTGGGGAGATGAGTGTGGGGCAATTGATTTCGTTTGTGCTTTATTCCACTTTTGTAGGGGCATCCTTTGGAGGTATTGCCGAATTGTATGCTCAAATTCAGAAAGCTGTAGGTGCAACCGAAAGAGTTTTTGAATTATTAGACGAAGCTCCAGAAAAGATAAATTCAAATCAAAATCAATCTACCAAAAAAATAAAAGGAAATGTAACCTTCAAAAATGTGTCCTTCTTCTACCCTTCCCGTCCAGAAGTTCAAGTATTAAAAGACGTAAATTTCACGGCTAATTTCGGTCAAAAGATAGCTATTGTTGGACCTAGTGGTGCTGGAAAATCTACTATTTCTTCGCTCCTACTTCGTTTTTACGATATTACAGGTGGTACAATTTTAATTGATAACAAAAACATCTACGACTACGATTTAGAAAATCTTCGTGGTAATATGAGCATCGTGCCACAAGACGTAATTTTATTTGGCGGAAGCATCCGAGAAAATATCGCTTACGGAAAACCAAACGCCACCGAAGAAGAAATTCTACTTGCAGCAAAACAAGCCAATGCCTTGGATTTTGTCAACGGATTTCCAGAGAAATTTGACACTTTGGTTGGGGAACGCGGCATCAAGCTTTCGGGTGGTCAACGCCAACGTATTGCTATCGCTAGAGCGTTGTTGAAAAACCCAAGTATTTTGATTTTGGATGAAGCCACTTCGTCTTTAGATAGTGAAAGCGAAAAATTAGTGCAAGAAGCACTAGAAAATTTAATGGAAGGTAGAACCAGCATTATCATTGCGCACCGGCTTGCAACTATTAGAAATGCTGATGCTATATTAGTTTTAAATGATGGTAGGATTGCTGAAGAAGGAACCCACAAAGAACTATTGGAAATTGAAAATGGTATTTATAAAAATTTAAGCAACTTGCAGTTTAGTGAGTATTAAATATAAATGAGTTACTTATTCTACTTTAGCTTCCTACTTGTAATAATAATTTTGACCATAAAAAAAGCCGACTTCAAATTAGAGTCGGCTTAATTATTATATTAAAACTGATATTTAGATTTTATATCTTTTTCTATCGGTTTCAGTCAAATAGATTTTTCTTAAACGAATAGATTTTGGTGTAACCTCAACATATTCATCTTTTTGAATGTACTCTAAAGCTTCTTCTAATGAGAAAATAATTGGTGGGATAATTCTTGCTTTTTCGTCATTTCCAGAAGAACGAACGTTAGATTGTTTCTTCTCTTTAGTTACGTTTACACACATATCATCACCACGAGAGTTTTCTCCAATTACTTGACCTTCATATATTTCGGCATTTGGTTCCACAAAAAACTTACCGCGATCTTGCAATTTATCGATAGAATAAGGAATTGCTTTTCCTTTTTCCATAGAAATTAAAGAACCTTTGTTACGTCCAGAAATTTCTCCTTTGTAAGGTTCGTATCCTATAAAACGGTGTGCCATAATAGCCTCACCAGCTGTAGCCGTAAGTAACTGGTTACGTAATCCAATAATTCCACGTGATGGAATATTAAATTTTATAACCATACGTTCCCCTTTAGTTTCCATACTCAACATTTCTCCTTTGCGTAAAGTTACAAACTCTACCGCTCTTCCAGAAAGTGATTCTGGTAAATCTATGGTTAATTCCTCAATTGGCTCACATTTTTTACCATCAATTTCTTTAATAATAACCTGTGGTTGCCCAATTTGTAATTCATATCCTTCTCTTCTCATGGTTTCAATAAGAACTGACAAGTGGAGTACACCACGACCAAAAACCATAAATTTATCTGCAGAATCCGTTTCCCCTAACTTCATAGCTAGATTTTTTTCTAACTCTTTAGTTAAACGATCTCTAATATGACGAGAAGTAACAAATTTACCTTCTTTACCAAAGAATGGTGAATCGTTAATAGTAAACAACATACTCATTGTAGGTTCATCAATAGCGATAGTTTGTAACGCTTCTGGGTTTTCAATATCGGCAATTGTATCTCCAATTTCAAAACCTTCTACTCCAACTATAGCACAGATATCTCCTGCAACTACTTCTTGTACTTTTTTACGACCAAGTCCTTCAAATGTATGAAGTTCTTTGATACGTGATTTCACTATTACACCATCTCTTTTGCAAAGAGAAATTGGCATGCCTTCTTTTAAAACTCCTCTTTCCAAACGACCGATAGCGATACGTCCTGTAAAAGCTGAGAAATCCAAAGATGTAATTAACATTTGAGGTGTTCCTTCTGAAACTTTTGGGGCGGGTACATTTTCGATAACCATATCTAATAATGCTTCCACATTATCTGTTACGTTTTCCCAATGATCCGACATCCAATTATTTTTAGCTGAACCGTAAACGGTAGGAAAATCCAACTGCCACTCTTCTGCCCCTAATTCAAACATTAAATCGAAAACTTTTTCGTGAACTTCTTCAGGAGTACAGTTTTCTTTATCTACTTTATTAATAACAACGCATGGTTTTAAACCAAGGTCTAGTGCTTTTTGCAAAACAAAACGAGTTTGCGGCATAGGACCTTCAAATGCATCTACTAAAAGACAAACACCGTCTGCCATATTCAATACACGCTCTACTTCACCACCAAAATCGGCGTGGCCTGGGGTATCAATAATGTTGATTTTGGTACCTTTGTATACAACAGATACGTTTTTAGAAGTAATAGTAATACCTCTTTCACGCTCTAAGTCGTTGTTGTCAAGGATTAAGTCACCTGTATTTTCGTTGTCACGAAATAATTGACAGTGATACATAATTTTATCCACCAAAGTAGTTTTACCGTGATCGACGTGGGCAATAATTGCAATGTTTCTGATAGCTTCCATCTGATTTTTTTAGGAGGTGCAAAGGTACACTTTATT
>CANGCT010000146.1 GCA_947452415.1 Flavobacteriaceae bacterium | reverse complement strand
GATATTGCCATTGATTTTTGTAATTGATATTGCCATTGATTTTTGTAATTGATATTGCCATTGATTTTTGTAATTGATATTGCCATTGATTTTTGTAATTGATATTGCCATTGATTTTTGTAATTGATATTGAAAATGTATTTCCTAACCAAAGAACTATTTTTCCCGCCAGTAGAAGAAGCCAATTACGATGGTGTTTTGGCTGTGGGTGGTGATTTATCGGTAGAACGATTGTTATTAGCTTATAGCAATGGAATTTTTCCATGGTTTAATGCGGAGGACCCTATACTTTGGTGGGCGCCGCCAGAACGAATGGTGGTGAATCCTGTAGATTATAAAGTTTCGAAAAGCATGCGAAACATCCTCAACAGAAATAGTTTTGAAGTAACCATCAACCAAGATTTTGCTGCCGTAATTTCTACTTGTCAATCTATAGTTCGTAAAGAGCAACAAGGTACTTGGATTTCGGCAGAAATAATAAAATCCTATACCAAATTGCACCAATTAGGGAAAATCATTTCCTTTGAAGTTTGGCAAAATAACAAATTAGTAGGCGGATTGTATGGCGTAGATTTAGGACACGTTTTCTGTGGCGAAAGCATGTTTTCTAAAGTGCCAAATGCCAGTAAAGTTGCCTTTGTAAAATTGATAGAATATTTAAAAGTTCATAATTACAAACTTTTAGATTGCCAAGTACACAACGACCATTTAGAAAAACTAGGTGCTTTTGAAATTCCCAGAGATCTATTCATGAAGATTTTAAAAACTGATCACTGACCACTAATCCCTCGTCCAGCAAGCCTCAATATGGTCGTTCACCATTCCGGTGGCTTGCATGTGTGCATAAACTACGGTGGTGCCTACAAATTTGAATCCGCGTTTCTTTAAATCTTTACTAATAGCATCCGAAAGTGGCGTAGAAGCAGAAACCTCCTTTAGTGTTTTCGGATTGTTATCTATTGGTTTTCCATCGGTAAATTTCCAAATATAATTAGAGAAACTACCAAACTCCTTTTGCACTTCTATAAATGCTATAGCATTAGCAACGGCTGCTCTTACTTTAAGTTTGTTTCTAATAATTCCTGAATCCAATAGCAATTCCTGAATTTTATCTTCATCGTATTGTGCTACTTTTTGGTAATCAAAATCGGCAAAAGCCTTACGAAAGTTATCTCGTTTTTTCAAAACCATATACCAACTTAGTCCAGCCTGAAAGGTTTCCAAGATTAAAAACTCAAAAAGTTGTTGGTCGTCATAAATAGGTTTCCCCCATTCTTCATCGTGATACTTCCGATATAAATCATCTTTTTCGCACCAAGCACAACGGTTTTTTGTTTGCATCATTTTTAATTTGTTTAGGATTGGAATTGCTTCCATTTTTGCTAAAGTTCAAATATATTATTTTAAATAGTTACTAAATAAAAAAAATCAAACCATTAAGATAATTTTCTTGCAGACAGACTACGCAGATTATAATTGACTTTTATAAACTTGAAATTAATAATCTGTGAAATCCTTGGAAATAAAACACTACGACCTACAACCTACAACCCAACACCTAGAACCCAAATCTTTTCCTTATATTTGTTTTCAAATGAACAACCCTATGAAAAAAATAATAACTTCCATTTTGATTACTATTACAGTTCTAACTATGAATGCACAAAACAGTAAAGACAATCCCCTTTTAAAAGATTGGGCAGGCAATTATGGTGGCGTTCCCGCTTTTAACCAATATAAAATTTCCGATTTAAAACCCGCTTTAGAGTTTGCAATGCAAGAAAAGTTGGATGAGGTAAATGCTATTGCCAATAACACCAAGCCTGCAACATTTCTCAACACTATTGCTGCTTTAGAAAAAACCGAAAAAAAACTCAACAGAGTTTATGCTGTTTACGGAATTTACAGTTCCAATATGAACAGCCCAGAATTCGAGCCTATAGAAGCCGAAATGGAACCAAAACTGGCGGAAATTTCCGATAAAATCAACCAAAACACGAAATTATTTAAACGCATTCAAGCCGTTTATAATTCGAAAGACAAAACCAAATTAACCAAAGAACAACAACGATTGGTTAAAGTAGTTTACGATAATTTTGTGTATGCAGGAGCCAAATTAGACGCTGCAACCAAAGCCAAAGTAAGTTTGTTAAACCAACAATTAGCAGGATTGTACACCAAGTTCAGTCAGAATTTACTTTCTGAAGAAAATAACCAATACGTCGAATTATCTTCCGATGCTGAGCTTGCAGGTTTAACAACCGAATTAAAAAGTGCTGCTACTGCAAGTGCTGCCGAACACAAACTTTCTAGTTTGGGAGCCGTTGCCAACACCCGTTCTTCGGTAGAGCCATTCCTTACATATTCCAGCAACAGAGAATTGCGCGAAAAAGTATGGCGCATGTTTGTAAATCGTGGCGATAATGGCAATGCACAAGACAACAACGCACTAATCACTCAAATTCTTACCCTTCGTGCGCAACGCGCTAAATTAATGGGATTTGCTTCTCATGCCCATTGGAAATTGTCCAATACCATGGCCAAAGATCCTGCCAACGCAATGAAATTAATGATGGACATTTGGAAACCTGCCGTAGCACAAGTGAAAATTGAAGTTGCCGACATGCAAAAAATTGTAGATGCCGAAGGTGGAAACTTCAAAATCCAACCTTGGGACTACCGCTATTATGCCGAAAAAGTTCGAAAAGACAAATACGACCTTGACCAAAACCAAGTAAAACAATACCTGCAATTAGACAAATTGCGCGAAGGAATGTTTTGGGTTGCAGGCGAATTATTCGATTTAAAATTTGTAAAAGTTACCGATGTTCCTGTGTACCAAGAAGACGTTACCGTGTACCAAGTACTCAATAAAACCACCGGAAAAAATGTAGGTCTTTGGTATTTTGACCCCTATGCAAGAAAAGGAAAACGCTCTGGTGCTTGGATGAACGAATACCGCACCCAAGAAAAATTCAATGGCGAAGTACCAACAATTGTTTCCAATAACGCCAATTTCATCAAGGCAGCTCCTGGTGAACCCGTACTTATTTCTTGGGACGATGCCAGCACTTTATTCCACGAATTTGGTCATGCCCTTCACGGTTTGTGCTCTAACGTAAACTATCCAACCCTTGCAGGAACTAATGTTGCTAGAGATTACGTAGAATTCCCATCCCAAATACTAGAAAACTGGCTTTCAACCCCCGAAGTATTAAAAAACTATGCACTGCATTACAAAACCAACCAACCAATGCCACAAGCCTTGTTGGATAAAATTGAAAAAGCATCCCATTTCAATGCAGGTTTTAATACGGTTGAGTTAATTTCAAGTGCCTTAATCGATATGAAATTGCACATGGAAGGAACTAAAACTATAAATCCAGATGCTTTTGAAAGCACTACCTTGTCCGAGTTAAACATGCCTTCTGAAATAGTAATGCGCCATCGCGTACCACAATTCGGGCACATTTTTTCTAGCGATGAATATTCTGCAGGATACTACAGTTACCTGTGGGCCGACGTAATCTGTACCGATGCCTACGAAGCCTTCACCGAAGCCAAAGGTCCTTATGATAAAGAAGTAGCCAAACGTCTTTTAAAATTCGTTTTCAGCTCCGGAAACACCACCGATCAAGGAGATGCCTTCCGTTCCTTACGGGGTAGAGATGCCAAAGTAGATGCCCTTATGCGCTCCAAAGGATTTCCTATGGTAAAGTAATTTAGTCATTTGCAGCGAATGGCTTGCGCATTTTAGTAAACGTCTTTCCCGCTATCCATTACAATAAAAAATGCTTCCCAACACGGGAAGCATTTTTTATTTTCATTTCTATCGGGGCTAGTTAGGTTATGTCTTTTGTGAAATTTTACCCAACAAAAAACCTCGTTTCAATTAAGAAACGAGGTTATTATATTTATTGGAAATTAGAATTATCCTAAAGCAACTCTACTAAATCCAGTAACAGTTAAACCACCATCAACCGATTTAACATAAGCAGCAACACTCATAGAACCGTCTTTAATGTAATCTTGGTTAACTAATGTATTGTCTTTGTAAAAACGTTGGATTTTACCTTTAGCGATATTGTCTAACATAGCCTCTGGTTTTCCTTCTTGACGTAATTGGTCTTTAGCGATTTCAATTTCTTTTTCAATAATGGATGCATCTACACCAGCTTCGTTTAAAGCAATTGGGTTCATTGCAGCAGCTTGCATTGCAACGTTTCTTGAAGCTTCTTCAGCTCCGTCAACGCTAGCAGAAAGAGCAACTAGAGTAGCAATTTTGTTTCCAGCGTGAATATAAGATCCAACAAAAGCACCGCTCAATCTTGCGAAAGAAGCTACTTCAATTTTTTCTCCAATTACACCAGTTTGTTCGATTAATTTTTCAGCAACCGTGATTCCGTTGAAATTGGAAGCTAAAAATTCTTCTTTAGTAGCATAGTTTAATGCTTGGTTAGCCAATTCAGTAGCCAATTTTACGAAACCTTCATTTTTTCCAACGAAGTCCGTTTCGCAATTTAATGTGATAACAACACCAGTAGTTTTGTCAGCACTTACTACAGCAATAGCAGCACCTTCAGTAGATTCTCTGTCCGATCTATTTGCAGCAACTTTTTGACCTTTTTTTCTAAGGTTTTCAATTGCTAAATCAAAATCTCCATCAGCTTCTACTAAAGCTTTTTTGCAGTCCATCATACCTGCACCGGTGATTGTTCTTAATTTATTTACGTCTGCAGCAGTAATTGTTGCCAT
>CANGCT010000145.1 GCA_947452415.1 Flavobacteriaceae bacterium | reverse complement strand
TAATGCTTTTTACATAAGGCTTAATGCTTTTTACATAAGGCTTAATGCTTTTTACATAAGGCTTAATGCATTTCACATAAGGCTTAATGCATTTCACATAAGGCTTAATGCTTTATAAGAGACTTGACAGAATTTTGTGTAAACTATAAAAATATCTAGGAACGCGGATTAAACGGATGCTTTGCAACGCGGATCGAAGAGCGGATTTACGATTCGTGTCCACAATCAAAATGGGAGTAACATAAAAAAGATTTTTTATGTAATTTGTTTATTGAATATTAAAATTTGGTTTGCCTTACTTTGTGGGAAATGCAAATCGGAACGGTCTAGAGGTTTTATTTATCCGAAGGAAGGAGACTTCGGATAGCGGGGAGTATAATTAATCAAGCTCGCAATAAGTATCGTATTTGATAATTTCTGAAATAATTATTGCTTTTGTTTTTTCTTCAATTAAATCGATTTTAAAATTAGTTTTTGAAGCAATACAATCAAAATATTTATTATCTAATGGTAACCAAATATAATAATTTCCATCACCGTCAGGAGTCCAAAAGTATTTTTTACTATCAATTGTTTTACTCTGATTTAACACACTTATTTTGATAGTTTTATTACCGATTTTGTTTTTCAATGATAATGATTTAGAACTAAATGTTATGAAAAGAAATGTATTCTTAAACATAGGATTGTACCCATTAACTTCTTGTGTATTAATATGTCTTACATTTAAATTATTATCTTCAAAATTTTCTGTATTTCGAAATCTTATCTCATTAACTGATATTATACTCTTTAATTGATTTATGCTATAGAGGGAATCAATAGTTTTATTTGAATTTACATTATTCGTTTGTTGAGCGTTGCTTTTTCCAGACGTGAAACAAAAGATGCCAATACAAAAAGCAGTTATACATATTTTTTTTATTTTCATGATATATAATTTTTTATACTCAAAAGGTTTTTCAGAGTATCCCCCGTTTTTTGGAGTGGTTTCTGGTCTCCACTTTTTATTTTCTAACTCACAAAATTTATTTTGATAACTAATTGCAATTAATATATAAGTAAAATAATATATATAATTAATGCGATTTCCTTTGCGATTTTTATAATTTAAAATGAACGAACTGCTCTACATCTAATATACCCTTCATAATTATCAAAATTAGGGGCATATTGATTATAATTATTATTTACTGTACCTAGTAAATCCCCATTTTCGTAATATTGCATTACCAAACGTTGCACCCATTGCCTTTGTTCATTATTGCCATTATTTTTATACATTCCATAAGTCATACTCCAATAGTTATAAACACTAAAACCAAAAATATTGTTTTTATGACTTATTTTACTAATAGCGACTAATTCTTCTTTAGATGGCAGTCTCCAGTCATCAACTCCTCCTGTTACAAGCTCATCACAAAGCTTTACTGCAGATTTATAAGATATTTCGTCTAAATAAAAATCACTTAATGAAATAACTAAACCATGCCCGTTTTCTTCATATATTACTATTCCCCCATGATTAAAATGAGAAATTATTCCTTTTGTTGTAATTTCATAACCATCCATTTTTTCAATTTCTGCTAAGGTTCTCTTGTCATTCCATTTATAACTTGCAGCTAACTCCCCATTAGTTGGAAAATTAATTTCAATTTCAATTTCTTTTGCATTATCAATTTGTATTTCATGAAAATTTGTATCAAAAAATTTAATAAAATCACCTTTTGAGGTGATAATTATTTCATCTACACCATTTTGAACAGTAAACAAATGGGTAAATCCATAAAAATTGTATAAAAATGAAGTTAATACTCTAATACTTTGTTTATTTCTTAAGTATAAGTTCTTAGTTTCTCCTTTGTAATTAATATTAATTGAATAAACTTCTTTATTTAAGTTTTTATAATTTTCTTTTTCTTCTGAAGTTAAACTAAAGTTTATTATTGTTTTTATGAAATAATCTGCGCAAAAATCCATGTTTTTGTTTGCAGTGGCTTTAACAATAATGGGAATCTCCCAATTTTTATTTTCAGAATCTATGGATTTTGGATTTCCACTTTCAATATTATAATCAAATGCTGTTTGAAATTGTTCATGTAGTAATCCGATTAGGTTATAAATTGATATAAATTCATTTTGTTCATTTAAAATTTGTTGTTTTATATTCATTGAAAAAAGTCCTCCTTTAATTTCAACATTAACGCCCTTTGCTTCAATAAAACTAGTAAGTTTTGCTATAGAAACGTTTGTTTTCAAAATTGTAACCCAAGTTCCATCTGGAAGTTGCGATTCATTCAATATTTCAAATGATTCAATATTTCCATTAGCAATAGATGTTATTTGGTCAGAAATTAAAGTATCGTTTAATATTTCAGTCTTAGTAGAAATAAAAGAACCAAAAGCTTGTTCTATAGCTAATCGTAAAGCGGATTGCTTTGCTTCTTCTTGAGTTTTTCCACTCCCACTAACAGTTATTGATACAGTTTTGTCTGCATCTTGAGCATTAATTAATAAACTTAAAAATAATGCAATAAATAAAAGTGATTTTTTCATGAATGATTTTTTATTTCAGTTTTTTTTAAATAAATCTTATTTTTTAAATTAATTATTACATGCTCTGCTTAATATTATTAATATATTTTTTAAAGTTATGATAATTAATATTTATTTAATAAATCTCTAAATAATTTGCTGTTTTTTTGTTATTTGTTTTTTATACATCTTATCGACAAACCACTGCGCTTAGGAAAACATTCTCTATTACTATACTTTTCTTTAGAAATAAGAAAACAAACTGCTCTAAAAGAATTTCTTTCACCACAATCGTCAGTTGTCCAATAAGAATAGTTATAAATAGTATTACCGGATTGTTCATTTCTAAATATTCCATGGTCATTGCAATATCTTACAGTATCATTATTAAAATTTATTGTTTTATAATTATGTTCGCCATTACCATTTTTAACTAGAAGTTTTTTTTCTAAAGAATGCCATTCATTGAAATTAGGAATATGCCATCCTTTTGGGGCTAATCCTCGAGAGTCATTAACCGCAAACCAATTATATAATTTCCCTTTCTTTTCATTAGTTGAATTAAAATCATCATAACACCAAGCTGCTATGTTTTCTTTCCCTGCTTCAATCCATTCATCAGCATTTTTTGCTTCGTAAATTTTTTCTCCATTTTGAAATTCACTTACATTTATATTTGCCAACATAATTTCTTGGTCTCCTACTTTCACAGAATCCATTGATGATTCACCCATGCAAGATGTTAATAGTAAAACACTTGAGCATAAAATAATTTGAAACATTTTTTTAATATTCATTTGTTATTATTTTTATTATTATCACTTACTCTTTAGGCTTTTCAGTATCCGCCATATATTAATATTAAAAAATATAATTTACTATTTATAAAAAATCAACATAATGAATATTATTGTTTCTCTTTTTCACAGAAAACCAAAGCTTTACACATCCTATTGCTTTTTGTACATTTTCTTAAACCTATAGAAAATGATTCGTATTTTATAATTTGTGTGATTACTTTACTAACAGCTTGACAAGTATTTTCATAGCCTTGTGGGCAATGATTTTTTCTTATCCAAACATCTAGCGATTTTGGTTTTGGATGATTTTCCAATGTTACCTGGGTTGCGCAAACGATTATATAATTAATTTTCTCATTATTGAAATGTTTAACTAAATCTTCAACTTTAAACTTTGCGTTATTAGTTTATGGCAGTTATACTTCATTCATTGAGTTATTTGTTTTTAATTATTAAACAGGTAACATAAACTAAAATTATCTTCCTTTTTTAATAACGATTAACTATTGTATTTTCCCCTTTTTTTTAATAAATATATTTACTTATTAATATTTTTAGAATTAACGCATGTAATAATCAATTTTATTTATAAAGAAATAAAATTTCATGAGTTGTTAATAATCAAATCTGTTTAAGATAATTTTAATGCCATTATGTAACCATTTTTTTATTTAAAAAAATGCCTCTCATAAGAAAGGCATTTTGTATTTTTAATTTATTTAGTTACAACAACGAGTGTCTTGTCATTACTTCTGGTTTAGCAACTCCCATTAATTCTAAAATAGTAGGAGCAATATCCCCAAGAACGCCATCGTGAATGGTTTTCAATTCTTTGTCTACCAAAATAATTGGTACAGGGTTGGTAGTATGCGCCGTATTTGGGGAACCATCTGGGTTGATCATCGTTTCGCAATTTCCGTGGTCGGCAATGATTATCGTGGTGTAATTGTTTTCAAGTGCCGCCTCAATGACTTCTTTTACACAAGCATCTACTGCTTCGCAGGCTTTTATTGCAGCCGCCATTACACCGGTATGTCCCACCATATCGCCATTGGCAAAATTAAGACATACAAAATCTACTTCGCCTTTTTTAAGTTCGGGAATTAAAGCGTCTTTCAATTCAAAGGCACTCATTTCGGGTTGTAAATCGTAGGTGGCTACTTTTGGAGAGTTTCTTAAAATTCGGGTTTCTCCTACAAACGGAATCTCTCTTCCGCCAGAAAAGAAAAACGTTACGTGTGGGTATTTTTCGGTTTCGGCAATACGAATTTGAGTTTTTCCTGCCTTTTCTAAAATTTCTCCTAGCGTTTCGGTAAGGTTGTCTTTATCGTAAATTACATGCACGTTTTGGTACGTGTCATCATAATTGGTCATGGTAACATAATACAAATTCATTTTGTGCATGTTGAACTCGTGTAGGTCTTTTTGCGAAAGCACTTCGGTCAACTCACGGCCTCTATCGGTTCGGAAATTGAAGAAAATAACTACATCGTCTTCTTCTATTTTTGCTAATGG
>CANGCT010000144.1 GCA_947452415.1 Flavobacteriaceae bacterium | reverse complement strand
TTTTCAGAAAATAGTTGTTCTGCTTTTATTTTTTTACTAAAAGTCCATTGTATCGCTTTTTCAATATTGAGTTGCTCAAATTCGTCTAATTCCTCACGAGTTGTTATTGAAGGAATTCGTAACCCTTCTTTTTCATCATCATCTAATGGCGTTTGACCGTCAATGTATTCAAAAGTTAATCCCATAGGTATTTTGGCATTTCATTTTTAATCTCATTTGCTTTTTGAACAATAGCTTTTTCAATACGTTCTATTGAATTTTGTTGATCTTCTAACCTCATTGTATTGTTGGTTCGCATCACAATCTCATTAGCTAATTCATTGGCACGTTTTTCAATCATTTGTTCTAATGATTCGTGTTTTGACACAAAACCATAAATAAGCTGCATATCCATAGCATTTGCAACGTCTCGCAATGAGTTTAATGTAATTGTACCATTGACTTCACGTACCTCAATTTCTTTTGTACTTTGTGGCGCAATATTTAAACGATTACCTAATTGACGTAACGACATTTTTAGTGCAGTCCGAAAGGTATTGACCCAGCCTTTTGTTGGAACTACTGTTGCTTTCAAACTCTTGAAAGCCTCTAGTTTCTTATCGGTTTGTTGTAAAAGTAAATACTGTTTATTATTTTTCATAAGGGTATTGCCTGAATTATTAGATGCAAATTTAAGGCTATTGCCTGAAATAAAAAAATATTTTTAAGGTTTTAACCTTAAAAAATTTATTAAAAAATAAAACATTAAAATCTTGTATGATATAGTAAAAAAAAATAAACCGTAGAACTCCAAATTTCTAAAATAGTAATTTGAAAAAAATAACCCCTAAAATTAATTTAGAGGCTATTGGTACAAGTGGGCGATATTGATTTATCTTCAAACCAAATGTTAGATTTTCTAGAATTTTTTATTGAGGAAATGTCATAAAAAAAACTCCAACATTTCTGTTGAAGTCTTATGTGGGCGATATTGATTTATCTTCGAACCAAATGTTAGATTTTCTTGAATTTTTTATTGAGGAAATGTCATAAAAAAAAACTCCAACATTTCTGTTGAAGTCTTATGTGGGCGATGAGGGGTTCGAACCCCCGACCCCCTCGGTGTAAACGAGGTGCTCTGAACCAGCTGAGCTAATCGCCCTAATATTAGGAATTAATATTTCTCTTTTATCAGGCTGCAAATATAGGCCTTATTTTTAATTCTGCAAACATTTTTTATAAAACTTCTGCATGACTAAATTAGTCTTACTTATAAAACTGATTAATTTTGAAATGTGCTCCGCATCACCTATAAAAACAATAGTAATTAAACATCAACCTCAAAATAATTAAACGAACCAATTGTGCTATTGAGTATTATTTCTTTGCAATTATCTTGACGAATTAGCAATTCATATTTGAAGTTATCTACCTCATCAGAATCGAATAGATTAACTGCCAAAGTTCCTTTTAAAAGTGCTTCGTTTTCGTTTATGAAAATGAAATCACTAAAATCTAATAGTAAATTAAAATTTTCGTTTGAGCATGTAATTTCAGATTCTAATTCACAGGATACAAATCCTGCATTGGGATAATTTGGATAATTAAAATTTAATGAAATACTATTTACCCCGTCTTCATTTGTTAAATGTAAAATAGCATCTAACTCATGTGATACAGCATCAAATAAGATAGCTGAAGCATCTTTAAAAACGCCATTTTCTTCAAGATAATCACGATTAGTTATATTATAATTAACTATCATTTTACCACTAAGACTATTTACCTGTTTATGATAATTATGTATTAATTTATTTATCTCGTTTGGTTTACGAATTGAAGAAATCCATTTATCTGGTATTGATTCAAAACCATACATCAAACCAACTAATCCTCCAGTAACAGCCCCGGTGGTATCGGTATCACCTCCTAAATTAACAGCTTTTAGAACAGCATCTTTATAATTATTGGAAGTTATTAGACACCAGATACTAGCTTCTAATGTATGAATTACGTATCCACCACTTTGAATTGCATCTTCTTCTAATTCATGTATATTTCCTTTTAGAAGTCTTTCAAAATGAATTAATTCATTACTATAAATTACATTAGAATTTATAAAATCAGAAACCGATATTTTAAGATTTTCATAAATCTCAAATTTGTCTTTTCCTTCCATTATCTGCAATGCAAACTCTAAATAATAGAAACAAGCAATAATAGAACGATTATGTGCATGGGTAATGGATGATACTTCTTTTACTAAGTCAAAACGTTTCCCAATAGTTAAATCTTTAAGCAAAATAACTAATGGTAAAATTCTCATTAAAGAACCATTGCCATTATCAATTTCATTGAATCCACCTGCAAGTGTTGGATGAAATCCATTACTAAGATTGATAATAGATTGTCTTGTAGTATTACCAATATCAAACACTTCTCCTGTTGCAGTCCAATAACCTTCATTTTTCCATTTGATGAATTTAGTGGCTAAATTATGAATGTCATATCCTTCAATAATAGACTCCGCTAAACAAAAAGTTAACGAACTATCATCCGACCAAACTCCTATTCCTTGGTCATGTACACCGCCAGAACCCATTTTTGTTACTGGGTTATTTTTTAAGTATTCTCTGCTTTCAAACTCCACAGGAACACCCAAAGCATCTCCAATGCAAACCCCATAAAGTAGGTCTTTCAAATAATTTCTTGTTTTCATTTCTTTTTAAATATTAGTTAGCAACAGTAGGCTTTTATTCATTTTTGAATCATATGCTTTATGAAGAAGGAAACAACAAATGGCCACATTAATATAAACAGAAGTCTTTCTGAGTAACTATCAAATTTTGTTTCTTCAATATCTTTGCTTATAATTTAAAAAATAAACTCAAAACACATAGTGAGTATTAAACCAATTGCTAAGTATTGTAGAACATAATCCAAATGAATAATTTTATGATTTTACCTATCTTTTAATTTTGTCTCCATGGTTCTCGCTTCCACTTCCAAGGGGCTTCGGTCATATCCATAATAAATACATTCTTTGATGTATTGATTCAGAAATTCAGCAATTCCTCCCAATCTTTCATATTGTAAAGTATGGGTCAGTTCATGTATAATTAGGCTTTCATTCTCCCAAAAATCGTGTCGTATATAAATACCATATCTATAGGTAATCCCCAAAGTATTGTCTGAAATAAATCCAATGCCTTTACTTGCTTCATCCAAAATGGAATCCTCAGGTTCTGGAATAGATTCCACTTGCAACAATCTAATTTTGTTTATATTCTTAATTCCAATTTTAGAAGCAATACTCAACTGTTTTTCAGTCAATGGGACTCCATTGGATAAAATGATTGCTTCTTGTTCTTCTACCCATAGAGAAGCCTTTGGAATCAAACTTATTATTTCTTGTGGAGTTATCATTGACAAATTTCTTTAAAATGCTCGTATATCATTACCATTGCCAAGGTATCTAGCTCACAATATTTCAACAAACCTTGAGTAATTTCTGTTCGTTCTCTTTCAGTCATATCTTGATATTGCAATTTAGCATAAGCAGTTAAAGCGGCTCCACCATCTGCAATTCCGTCAATTTCGGATAAATTTTCTTGTAGTTCTAATTCTGTCCAACCATCAAAAACGGGGGGCAACATTTTATAAGGGTTTACAACTTCATTCTTATCTATTTTAAGCCAAATATGACTGTCGGCAAAATTTGTACTGGTCAAGTTAATTGCTCCAATTGGCTGACTGTATTTTTGTTTCAAATAGGCACTTGAATTTAAAGAAGCTGGCAATACCGCTTTGATGGAATTGGAACCTTTTGTAAACGGATTGTAATAATACTCTTTTACAATTTTATTTAAATCGACCATGTTGCGTTCTCCTTCCCAATCATCAACACTGTCTTTCGTGGAATTGGTGATTGTTTTTAAGAATGCAATTAGTTCCACTTTATCTCCTTCATTACTTGCATTTAGTTGCACCATAATGGCATTTAAAATGGAGTTTTCATGGGTTGCAAATCGGAAAATAGTTCCATTATCATTTTCTAAGGATTTTTTTAATGCTCTGGCAAAAATGAAATTAGGAAACTCACCAGCAGTATTGCTAATAAATTCTGATTTGTGCTCAATGGTTCCGTCTTCATAATAAATATGATGGGAGAACTGAAATGCTACTTGCTCATACGGCCTTCTTCCAGCAGTAAAGGGCAAGGCAACAGTGCTGGTTTCAAAATCAATAAAATGCAAAGGAAATTTCCATTTTGCCATTTCGGTTTTCAAACCATCCTTTTCCACATAAATAGCATTATCATTATCTCTGGATTTTTCTACTTGAATCCATTGTCTTTCCCCCGATGAAATTTTATCTGCTATAGCTGTAATATTAAAATCTTCCTCAACAAGGTCTTCCATAAAAAGACGGTTGGACTCCATTAAATCTTTACCTCTAAAATTCCAAACTTCCATAGCGTTAGGCTTTAGGAAATCATCATCTGACCAATTGTGTTGCTTTTTAATGCAATATTCAAATCCAGATAACTTTCCTGCTTGTTTTTCTTCAATACTTGCTTTGAATTCACATTTTTTACAAGCACTAAATTTTGTTTCCCAATTGATATAATGCGAATCTAAATAGGAATCCTTGAACAATTTTAATGCTTCGTGGAAACCTAGATTATCATGGTATTTATATTGGTCACTTATAATAGCATTAACAATAGCATCCACATTAATTTCAGATAAAACCGATTCGCCAATTTCCTCAATACTACTAACTTTTTTTATTATATCTGTTCTAGGATTTCCGTTGGCTGGAACTCTAAATAGTTGATTTAATCCATCAATAGTTGCCGTTTTAGTTTTGTCAGCCATCATAAAATAGGCTTCAAAATGAAAGTTGGGATAAGTCAATGTAGCAACATGCTT
>CANGCT010000143.1 GCA_947452415.1 Flavobacteriaceae bacterium | reverse complement strand
GCAGCAAGTATTTTTTTTACCTCCTCTTTAGTTGCATTCTTTTTTATAACTACTGTCATACTAATTATTTTTATCAAATTTAATCAAAAAATAGATTCAAAATAAGATTTAACAAAATTTCAACACGTCTTGCTTAAAATGGAACATCACTATCATCCTCATTAGAATTAATATTACTTCCAAATGCTTCATGCGCCGTTGGCAAACCTTTAGTTAAAAATGGATTGTCGTCGTGATTCATTTTGGATGGCAAATCATCAAAGCCACCACCATATTCTTCTAAATTATCAAATTTACCTAGATTTCCAATAAATTTCAATCGGATATTTTCTAACGAACCATTACGGTGTTTAGCAATAATAAACTCTGCTTGACCAGCAGTTGGCGATTGCTCATCGTCATCCCACTCTTCAATTTTATAGTATTCTGGACGATAAATAAAAGAAACAATATCGGCATCTTGCTCAATCGCTCCCGATTCACGTAAGTCAGAAAGTAATGGTCGTTTACTTGATCCACGAGTTTCAACCGCACGCGATAATTGAGACAATGCAATAACTGGAACTTCCAATTCTTTGGCTAATGCTTTTAAATTTCGAGAAATCGTAGAAATTTCTTGCTCTCTATTTCCGCCTCCTTTACCATTTCCACCGGCAGTCATTAATTGGAGATAATCGACAATGATAAGTTTGATACCGTGTTGGGAGGCCAAACGTCTTGCTTTTGCACGTAAATCGAAAATAGAAAGTGAAGGAGAATCGTCAATAAATAAAGGTGCTTTTTCAAGATCTTTTACCTTAACGGAAAGTTGCTCCCATTCGTGTTTTTCTAATTTTCCTGTTCTTAATTTCTCAGAAGACAAACCTGTTTCCGATGAAATTAAACGAGTAATCAACTGAACTGAAGACATTTCTAATGAAAATAAGGCTACTGGATGACCAAAATCAATAGCGATATTTCTAGCCATGGAGAGTACAAACGCAGTTTTACCCATACCCGGCCTAGCTGCAATAATCACTAAATCAGACGGTTGCCAACCCGAAGTAATTTTATCCAGCTTGTCAAAACCTGTTGCAATTCCGGATAGACCTTCTTTATTAGCAATTTCTTCAATTCGTTTTTTGGCTTGTATAACTAAACTTTGAGCAGTTTCTGAACTTCGTTTAATATTTCCTTGGGTTACTTCATATAATTTAGATTCCGCTTTATCTAATAAATCGAAAACATCTGTGGTTTCATCATAAGATTCTTCTATAATTTCAGAAGATATTCTAATCAAACTTCGCTGTATATATTTTTGTAAGATAATTCTAGAGTGAAATTCAATATGTGCCGAAGAAGCAATCTTTTGCGTAAGCTGAATTAAATAAAAATCACCACCTGCTAATTCTAGCTTGGCATTCTTTTTTAATTGAGAGGACACTGTTAATAAGTCAATCGGTTGTGAATCGGTGAATAACTGAAAAATGGCTTCAAAAATATGTTTATGTGCATCTTTATAAAATGCATCCGATTGCAAAATATCAATAACCTCATCAACCCCTTTTTTATCAATCATCATTGCTCCCAAAACTGCTTCCTCAAGATCGAGGGCTTGCGGAGGGAGTTTTCCTTTTTCAAGATTAATAATAGTAGCTTTATCTACTCTTACAGGGTTTATATTTTTGAGATTTTCCATTTAGCGAAAGTAACCATTTCTTTATTTTAATTAAAGTTTAGTTATTACAAATATTTGTTAATAACTATATGTTTTTTGTTAACAACCAAAAAAAAATCCGAAACTATAAGGCTTCGGATTTTAATTAATTTGTAGGAATTTATTCCTTATATTCGCCCATTTTACTGTATTTATCCATCCTTTGCTCTACTAATTTGGATGTTGATAAATCTTTTAATTCGTTAAACGATTTGGTAATGTATTGCTGTACCGTTTTAAAAGTGGTCTCTCTATCGTAATGTGCTCCACCAAGTGGTTCTGGAATGATATCGTCAACTAATTTTTGATTTTTCATATCGGCAGAAGTAAGTTTTAATGCTTCGGCAGCTTGTTCTTTATATTCCCAACTTTTCCAAAGGATAGAAGAGCAAGATTCGGGAGAAATAACAGAATACCAAGTGTTTTCCATCATTAAAACTTTATCACCAACGCCTATTCCTAATGCACCTCCCGATGCACCTTCACCAACAATCACACAAATAATTGGCACTTTAAGGCGACACATTTCAAGAATATTTCTAGCAATAGCTTCTCCTTGACCTCTTTCTTCAGCTTCTAAACCTGGATAAGCCCCTGGAGTATCAATAAAGGTTACTACAGGAATACCAAATTTTTCGGCCATTTTCATTAATCGCAATGCTTTTCTATACCCTTCTGGATTTGCCATTCCGAAATTACGGTACTGACGGGTTTTAGTATTGTACCCTTTTTGTTGACCAACAATCATAAATGATTGTCCGTCAATTTTACCTAATCCACCAATCATTGCTTTATCATCTTTAAACCCTCTGTCTCCAAAAAGTTCTAAAAATGAATCTCCGCAAATAGCATTAATGTAGTCTAAAGTATAAGGTCTATTAGGATGACGAGATAATTGTACTCGTTGCCAAGCAGTTAAATTCTTGTATATTTTACGTTTAGTTTCTTCTAATTTCTTCTCTATTTGTTTGCAGGTGTTAGTAACATCTACATTTGATTCTAAACCAATGATTTCACATTTATCTAATTGGTCTTCTAATTCTTTTATAGGAAGCTCAAAATCTAAGTATTCCATAGTTTTGGTGCATTTTAATTAAAATTCGAGCTACAAATATAAAATTTTATATGTTCTGTAAAAGGAATTTTATGTTATAAGTTGTAAAAATAAAGCTAACTTGCTTTATGTCTTGATTTTATAATTCCGTTTAAAATAACAGTAATTAAGATAACTGCAGCGCCAATATAAAATGCGGGACTCATTTGTTCTTTATCTTTAAAGATTATAACGGCTAATAAAATTCCATAGATAGGTTCTAAATTGATTGTTAGCATTACTGTATAGGGACTTAAAAATTTCATTACTGCCGTAGAGGCAATAAAAGCATAAGCAGTACACACCGAACTTAGTATCATAAGATACATAAAATCATTGGAAGTGAGTTGAAAAAATTTGTAATTAAAACTAGAGTTACCCAATATAAAAATAGAGAAGAAAAGAACGCCTCCTAGCAATTCGTAAAAGGAAATAACTGTTGGTTGGTAGTCTTTTACAAACTTGCTGTTTATTACTGCAAAAGAAGCAGATAGAAATGCAGAAATTAAAGCTAAAATAATACCTTCTATGTATTTTCCTTCTACATTAAAGATAATAGTCAGCCCAAAAACAACAATCAAACCGAAGAAAATTTCATACCAAATCACTTTTTTATTAAAGAAAATTGGCTCAATAATGGAGGTGAAAAAAGCTCCTGTAGATAAACATGCTAAAGTTATCGATACATTTGAAACTTTGATGGCTCTAAAAAAAGTAAACCAGTGCATTGCTATCACTAATCCTGCAACTAAAAATTTCAAAAGAATTCTTTTAGGAAGTTTTATTGGAACTTTCTTTATTTTGATATAAATAAAAATAAAAATAACTGCAAAAAGCATTCTAAACCAAACTAATGGCAAAGCATCTAAAGTAATTAAGCGGCCCAAAACTGCAGTAAAACTCCAAATGAAGACTATCCGATGGAGGCTTAAGTAACTTTTGGCGTTATCGTTTAGCATTTCGGAGTAGAAATATAGCTAAGATACCAAAAACAATATTTGGGAACCAAACAGCAATTATTGGTGGATAGGTCGATTTTTCGGCCAAAACCCCAAAAACTTTATCTAAGAAAACATAAGCAAAGGCTAATAAAATCCCTATTGCAAGATTAATTCCCATTCCGCCACGACGCTTCATAGAAGAAACTGCAACCGCAATTATTGTTAAGATAAATGCCGAAATTGGTATGGAATATTTTTTATATAAAACCACCAAATATACATTGATATTGGTAGAGCCTCTTTGTCGTTCCTTTTCGATAAATCGAAGTAATTTATTATAAGGTAATGTCTCTGCAATATAAACTACTGGGGTTAAATCTTCTAAATCGAATTTGAAAACAGTGTCTTTTTTAAGACTCGTTTCAATAATATCGCCTAGGGGACCCACTTTTCTTTTGGTATAATTATTTAAGGTATAACTACTGTCTTTTGGGTTCCATTTAATGCTATTGGCGGTTACTTTATATTTCAGTTTGTCTTTTTCAAACTTTTCCATAGAAAAATTGAAACCCATTTTAGAAACTGAATTGTAGTTACTTACATAAATATATTCGTCTTTATTAATCTGACGATAGACATCCGTATTGTCTCTCATTTCGTTTTGACCATTACCAATAAGGTACATAAATCTAAAGTTTTTAAACCCATCACTTGCTTTAGGCACTAAGAAAAAACCCATTAGTAGTGCAAAAATAGAAACAAAAGTTGCTCCAATAATGTAAGGCCGTAAAAATCGGGTAAAAGATATTCCAGAACTTAAAATGGCAATAATTTCTGTTTTATTTGCTAACTGCGAAGTAAACCAAATAATAGATAAAAATAAGAAAATAGGAAAAAGTAGATTTGCAAAATAAATAGTAAAATCAACATAATATTGAGCAATCGCAGAAAAAGGCACCTTATTTTCGATCATTTTATTTACTTTTTCAGATATATCAATGGTTATTCCGATGGGAATAAACATTAATATCATCACTGTGAAAGTGCTTAAGTATCGTTTTAATATGTACTTATCTAAAATTGTCAGCATTTTTATATTTCAGGTTTCAAGTTTCAGGTTTAAGGTTTCGCAATAACTTGAAACCTTAAACTTGAAACTTTATTTACAATCTTTGACTCATTTG
>CANGCT010000142.1 GCA_947452415.1 Flavobacteriaceae bacterium | reverse complement strand
CCAATGAACCGCTATGGCTCTGCCAAAGGCGAATTAGTAGGCGGCAATTTATCCATACTGTACAGCCTTTTAGGTTCTTCCTCGGCAATTGATTGCAAAGATAAAATCCTTTTTATAGAAGACCTAGACGAATATTTGTACCATATTGATCGTATGATGATGAATCTAAAACGCAATGGTTGTTTGGAAAGTTTGAAAGGAATCATTGTGGGTGGCATGACCAAAATGCACGACAACGAAATACCGTGGGGGAAAAACGTTTTAGAAATTATAGACGATGTTACCAAAACCTACCATATTCCTGTAATTTATAATTTCCCTGCAGGACATTCAGCCGATAACCATGCCTTAATTCTTGGCAAACAGATTTATTTGGATGTAACCGATTTGGAAAGTAAAGTTTTATTTACGGATTAAATCCCAATAATTAAATTCCAAATTCCAATTTTGAAAGGAGTAGGGATTTATTTTTCCGTGGGACTTTATTTTTTACCATGGGATTACTTGATATTTTATTTTACTTTTGCCAAATATTGTCAAATTAAAAAACCATGGATTCGATAGGCACATTTCTTAAAGAAAAAAGAGAGCATCTTGAAATGCAATTGCAGGATGTTCAATCAAAAACCAAAATTGGTTTGTCAATTTTGAGTAGAATTGAAAATGACAAAAGATTGCCAACCAAACCTCAATTATTACAATTAGCACAGCTATATAATTGTGATAAGCATAAAATTCTTGTACATTGGTTAAGTGACAAAGTTGTTTCGGAAATAAAATATGAAGATTTTGGACTAGAAGCTTTACAAATAGCAGAAGAAAAAGTTCTTTACGGAAAATCTATTACATTATTTCCTGAATCAAAAAATGAAAATTATATAAATCTTGAGAGCAGACGGTATATTGGAAGTAAATCAAAATTAACTAATTGGATTATTGATGCCTTATTAAAGGAAACAAAAAACGCAAATTCATTGATTGATATTTTTGCTGGTACAGCAAGTGTTGCAAAAGCTGCTTCAAGTCATTTTCCTAAAATCATTATTAACGATATTTTACACGCCAACAATGTTATTTATAAAGCATTTTTTAAGGACGATTATTGGGATAAAGATAAAATACAAGGAATAATTGAAGGGTATAACAGTATCGACCCTAACACTTTAAGTGAAAATTATTTTTCTGAGAATTTTGGAGACAAATTTTTCGACCATTTAAATGCAAAAAAAATTGGCTATTTAAGAGAGGATATTGAAAGGCGAAAAGGGGAATTAACAGAGAAAGAATATTCTATATTACTAGCAACTCTTATTTATAATATCGACAAAATTGCTAATACCGTAGGACATTTTGATGCTTACAATAAAAAACCAATTAAATATAAAGAACTAACTCTTAGACTGATTAAGCCTGTAGAAATTCCAAATGTTGAAATATACCAAGAGAATGCGAATATGCTTGCCAGAAAAATACAAGCTGATATTGCATATATAGACCCACCATACAACTCTCGCCAATACAGTAGATTTTATCACGTATATGATAATCTAATACAATGGAATAAACCAGCGCTTTTTGGAGTAGCCTTGAAGCCTGAGCCAGAAAATATGAGTGTCTATTGCACTGTAAATGCTAAGGTAGCTTTTCGTGACTTAATTGAAAATTTAAATGTAAAATACATTGTAGTTTCATACAAAAACACGTATAACTCAAAAAGTAATTCTCTAGAAAATAAGATTTCAATGGACGAAATTGAAGAAATATTGAATTCTTTTGGAAAAACTAAAAAACACATTTTAAAAGAAAATATTTCAAAATCGAATTCAGAGGAATTACTTTTTATATCAAAACGAAATTAATTATGAGCAATATTCAAATACTATCTAACTTGAATTTTCCAATTGGAAAAATTATTAATCAAGAATTGCAAAATTCTAAAAATACCCAAATTGCAGTTGCTTTTTTAAAACATAGTGGCGTTAAAGTAATTGAAAATTCATTGAAACAATCTTTAGATAATGGTGGAAATTTTGAAATAATAGCAGGATTAGATTTTAAAACGACTGACCCAAAATCAATGTTGTTCTTTATAAGTTTGAAGAAACAATATCCAAGTTTAAAGTTTTTCTGTTATGGTGATAGAAAGATAAATCGAACAGACATAGTTTTTCATCCTAAAATATATTTATTTGAAAATGGTAAAGAAACCACTTCAATTGTTGGCTCAGCAAATTTAACAGGTGGTGGATTAACATCAAATTTTGAAGTAAATACAATTTTCAATGAAAAAAAACCTGTGTATTTTTCACAACTTCAAGCTATATACAATTCAATAAAATTCACTGATAGCCTTTTTACTCCAGATGAAGATTATCTAAATGGATATTCTGATGTTTTTTCTGCTTTTGAAAAAAATGATTATAAAGCATTTAAGGATAAAGGAATAATAAAGACAATTAAAGAAATTGAAAATCGTTCTCAAATCTTACCAGGAACAGTACCTTCAATAAAATCAATGATAGTAGATTTTATAAAACAAAAAATGAATGAAAATATTTCAAAAGTATCAGTTGCTGAAATAACAGAAGCTTTATTGAATAGAATTAAAACTGATAAGCTAGAGGATAAATATAAATTAGAAACTTTCAATAATTCAATTCGTGGTGAATTGAATCATAATGAGTTAAGTAGCAGTTCTTCAAATAGTTTAAAATTGTTTGAAAGAGTAGAAAGAGGCTACTATTCATTAACTGAATTTGGAATAAATTATAAAGGAAGATAAATATGTACTATACAATTTTTGATAACCAATTAGGTAGAATTAGAAGTATTGGCCAAAACAGCCAAAACTTATCTAATTTAAAAAGTAGTTTAATAGATTATTTACTGCTAGGCAATTTTTCTGATGAGGGTGAAAATTCAATAAAGAATAACACATTGGAAGAATTATGCAATTATTATGAATTCACTTTAATTAACTCAGATGATTTAATTAAAGATGATTTTGAATTGCGTGAGGGATAGAAACGAAAAGCCCACAGTAAGGCACGAACGAGGACTTGAAGTGAATAGCCCGACCCAAAGGGGCACGCCCAAATTGTAAAAACTGACTTGCTAACTCGGTGAGTATTGAAGTTCAAGATAATCTAATATTATATTCAGAAAGCAATCCAGAAATTGAGCAACAAGTATTTTTACACGCAATGGCAAAATCACAAAGAAACAATCCATTTGTTCGTGTATTAAATGAAAATGCACCTTTAATTTTGCTTTTAGAAGTAATCAAAAAATTAGATGCAGACCCAGAATATAATGGTGCAGGCATTTCTATGTTAGAATTACCGTTAGTGATTTTTTGGAAAGACAATAACTCAGAAGCGTTATATCAAAGAATTAAACAAATAAGAGATGAATTCGGATATTCACCTAGTTGGGAGGTTATAATTGAAATATGTGTAGATGAAATAATGGATGGTGAATTTAAAAAGTTTGAGCCAAAATCTATTATGGTTGAATACCCCGATGAATTTATTAGAAAAATGAGGCTTACTGGATTGATTTCATTACGAGGTGGTGGAAGATTTATTGACATAAATCAAAATGAGATTGATAAAGTAAACTATGTATTAGCCAATTATTCAACATACCCTAAGTTTATAACTGAAAGAGAATATTTCAATTATATGGCTGAAGTTGATGTAAACTTAATCACAGAAACTACGGCAACATTACCAGTTGAAGTAAACAATGCTCTGTTAGAAAAGTGGCTAAGCATATATAATTGGGAAGCAATTAAAAGCGAGTTAGAAATTCTTGCAACAAAGAAAACTTCTAAAGATGGAGTTCTTAAATACTTAACTAACCCAACTCGTTTAGAATTTTTAACTTCACTTGCAATAAAATCTAAACTACCTAAGGTAATTGTAATTCCCAATTATCCTTGTGACGACGAAGGTATTCCAACATCTACAGCTGGAGGAGGGAAAGGAGATATTGAATGTATTGAAGAAAATAATGGAATTTTAGTTGAAGTAACAATGTCTGAAGGAAGAACACAAACAATAATGGAGGTTTGGCCTATAACCAGACACTTAGAGTCTTTTAAAAATAATTATGATGATGCCATGTGTTATTTTATAGCTCCAACTATTTTCACTGACAGCACTAGGCAAATAAAATTTGTAAAATCAGAAGAGAATCAGCGTATTGAGCCTTTTACTATTAATACTTTTATTACTCATCTGGAAAGCATAGATAAACTTTTTATAAATAACTAGAATGGTAAAACAATAACAATATATTTTATAGAGGGTAATTTTCCCCCGCTCCCCGAAGAGTTTTCTAGTAACGTGCCGCTCTGCTAGGCCTCCTGACCTAGTAGTCACAAACACAAGCACACTCGCTCATTGTCATGCGCAATTACAAAATGGGAGTTGTTCTTTTTTAAAAGTTTATTTTCTTCCTAGGAATTTATTTTTTATGTTTAACAAATAGATTGAAATTTGGAATTTATTTTTTTGGAATTTATTAAAAATTTATGTCCGAACACAACTGTATTTATTCCAAAACAAAATAATTTTTTATCCAGAATTATAAAATTATGCCATCGTCAATGTTGTAGATGGCATCGTCATACATAATTATGGCATAATTTTTTAATTTTTAAGTCAGAATTATAAAATTATGGCATCTGCAATGTTGTAGATGGCATCGTTTTATAAAATTATGCCAGAATTTTTTAATTTTTTATCCAGAATTATAAAATTATGCCATCGTCAATGTTGTAGACGGCATCGTTTTATAAAATTATGCCAGAATTTTTTAATTTTTAAGCCAGAATTATAAAATTATGCCATCAGCAATGTTGTAGATGGCATCTACATCTAATTTTATGACAAAATTAAATATTACGTTAGCATAAAATTAGATAATTAGGAGACTGGACAGAATTTTGTGTAAACTCTAAAAATGCTTAATGTTCTATTTTGCACCTATCTCCAAATATAATCAAAAATTGGTTCATAATCAAGCCCCATTGCTT
>CANGCT010000141.1 GCA_947452415.1 Flavobacteriaceae bacterium | reverse complement strand
TCTCCAGGAAGAGTATTCCGTAACGAAGCGGTTTCCTCGCGGTCGCACTGTATTTTCCACCAAGTCGAAGGTTTGTATATTGACAAAGACGTTTCTTTTGCCGATTTAAAACAAACCCTTTTGTATTTCACTAAAGAAATGTTCGGAAAATCTAAAATCCGTTTGCGCCCAAGTTATTTCCCTTTTACCGAGCCAAGTGCCGAAATTGATATTTACTGGGGACTAAAAACCGAAACCGATTACCGCATCACCAAAGGAACCGGTTGGTTAGAAATTGGAGGTTGTGGCATGGTAGATCCAAACGTATTGAAAAACTGCGGCATCAACCCCGAAGACTACAACGGATTTGCATTCGGAATGGGAATTGAGCGCATCGCAATGTTATTGTACCAAATTGGCGATATACGAATGTTCTACGAAAACGATATCCGTTTCTTAGAGCAATTCAAAGCCAATATATAGCACCATCCTAACAGGTATTTTTAACCAGTTAGGTATAAATTTAAAGTAAAAATTTTCAGAAGCGAAAGTTTCGGGCATTTTAGTAAAGGCAATTCCTGCTTTCCGTTTCAATCTGGCATTGCTAGGAACGAAGCAATCCAATACCACTTTCGTTTATCGCAATGCCAGGATTTCCACTACAATCAGGGCTATTTGGCAATGGTTATGAGTAAAAATAAAAGTTTCAAGCAACATAATCTTAATAAACCACAGCTGAGATAAGAAAAAAACTTTGCGACTTAGTGTCTTAATGGCAAAACAACAACAATCATGAAAGCAGACATTACCATCCCCGAAGTAGAAAACGTATTCCTAGCAGCCATTGCCGAATGGAGCGATGACTTTATGGAAAAAGTTTGGAACGTCTATCTTGTAAACGACTCCGACTTCAATTTAGAAGGCGTAATGGTCGTTTCCAAAGCCTTTGGTACAATTGATGGAGAGATGAAAAAAACGGCGCTATTGCGCCACGCATTCGTGCAAGTGCCATCCGTTTCGGTAGTAAAAGTAGAAATGATTGAAAAGAGTGTTCTAGCACTCAACAATGAGTTTATGGTGACCTACTTCATAGGAAACACCTTATACGACAAAAAATTTATTTTTAGAAAAAACACCGTTAACGAAGAAGCCACCGAAGAAGTGCCAATTTTGTTTGTTGAAGGTGTTATAGTGAGATAAGTAAACACTACCCATAAAAAAGGTTCTATCGGTTGTATTTTGACTTTCTTTATACCCCAATAGCGCAGAGATTTGCAATCGTTATCCGCTATCAACTTCAAAAAACAAGGTTATAACTGCCGTAAAATTAAATGTTGCTGCCATTTACAACTTTGACGACGGCATAATTATCTATGACGTTGCCACCTACAACATTAACGATTGCATAATTATGTATGCCGATGGCATCTACAACATTGCCGATGGCATATTCGAACTTGGGGCAATCCCAAAAATGGAAAAAGTTCTTTAATTAATTTAAACAAAAAACTCTACATTACACACATAATAAATTGAAATTTTTATACATTTACTTTATGTATAAAACAGAACTAAGAAAAAAATATAAAGATTTAAGGCACGTATTAACTTCTGAAAAAGTGGAAGAACTGAGTTTGACAATTGCTAATCAGTTACTCTTGTTGGACATATGGGATAAAACATATTATCATTTATTTTTAACTATTGCTGATCAAAAAGAAATTAACACCGAGTTCCTCCTACACATTTTAGCAGGAAAAGACAAGGAAATTGTAGTCTCCAAAAGTGATTTTGCAACTTTAGAAATGACACATTATCTTTTAACTGACAATACCAAATTCCAAAAAAACGCTTATAATATTCCAGAACCAGTTGATGGCTTAGAGGTTCCTGTTTCTAAAATGGATGTGGTTTTTGTGCCACTTTTAGCATTTGATGTAAAAGGAAATCGAGTGGGTTATGGCAAAGGATTTTACGATAAATTTTTATCGGAATGCAAACCCGAAACTATAAAAATAGGTTTGTCTTTCTTTGATGCAGAAGAAATCATAGAAGATGCTTCCGAAAAGGACATCCAATTGGATTATTGTGTAACACCAGAAAAAAATTATAAATTCTAAACCTTCGTGGCTCTGTGTAATCTTGGGGCGCCTTCGTAATATAAGTTATTACACAAAGAACTCTAAGAAGCACAAAGTTTCACAAAGAATACATTTAAACCTTCGTGACTCTCTGTGTAATCTTGGGGCGCCTTCGTGTAATAGACAAAAGTGTTGTATTAATTAGAATGTGCGAATGCTTTTTTGTTGAAGAAAATCAAGATTCCAACTCCGGTAGAAATAGCAAAATCGGCAACATTAAAAATAGCATTGAAAAAGGTAATTTGTTTTCCGCCAAGGAAAGGAACCCAAATCGGCATTAGATAATCTTCAATAAAAGGGAAGTAAAACATATCTACCACTTTTCCTTGAAACAAAGTTCCGTAGGGTGTTTTTGGAAAAAATGCGGCTAAATGGTGGTGGCTATCGTCAAACATTACACCATAAAAAACAGAATCAATAATGTTCCCTAATGCTCCCGCAAAAATCAAACAAATAGCAACAATTAAATAACGTGATCTGTTTTTTCTAGTAGCATCCCAAAGCCAATATCCTATGGCGCCTACAGCAAAAATTCGGAAAATCGTTAAAAACAACTTGCCATATTCTCCAGGAATAACAGTTCCCCATGCCATTCCTTCATTTTCAATAAACAGAATTTTGAACCATCTAAAAACTTCCACTTGTTCGCCTAAAACAAAATTCGTTTTTACAAACATCTTTGAATATTGATCAATAACTAATATCAAAAAGATAATAAATGCCGAATTGCGTAGTTTCATGTTTTATTGGATTTGCTGACTGCAAAAGTAATATTATTTTTCTAAAAAAAACGCCCCTAAAAGGAGCGTTTTGAATTGTATATAAAAATAGGTTTTATCGTTGCAAGTTTTTGGCTTCAATACTCATAGTTGCATGAGGAACGATTTTCAATCGTTCTTTTCCTATTAACTTTCCAGTTACTTTACAAACCCCGTAGGTTTTGTTTTCTACACGAAAAAGCGCATTTTTTAAATCGCGAATAAACTTCTCTTGACGAATTGCCAATTGCGAGTTTGCCTCTTTACTCATGGTTTCGCTTCCTTCTTCAAATGCTTTAAAAGTTGGCGATGTATCATCAGTACCATTATTTAAATCATTCATATAAGCACTTTTGATTAATTCTAAATCGGTTTGTGCTTTTTCAATTTTGTTAAGGATAATTTCTTTGAACTCGGCTAAATCAGCTTCTGAGTATTTCATTATTTCATCAATCATCTGTATTCTATTTTGAGATTAATATTTTAGTTTTTATATCGTCGAACTCAATTTCTATACCATTTTGCACTTCTTCTACAAAAAGTAATTCCCTGGTTAAGGTTTCCGACATAATATATTCTTCATTCTTTTTTATTGCTGGTTCCAATTCTACCTGATGTTGAATTTGAACTTTTATTTTGTCGGTAACTTCAAATCCAGAATCTTTACGAATGTTTTGAATTCTATTTACCAATTCTCTTGCTATCCCTTCCTGCTTTAATTCTGCAGAAATTGTTATGTCTAAAGCCACTGTAATTCCGTTGGCACTTGCAACTAACCATCCCGGAATGTCCTGTGAGGTAATTTCTACATCTTGGGAGGTTAAAATTACACTATTTCCTGAAATAACAAGTGACAGATCACCTTTGGCTTCCAACTCATTGATTTGTTCTGCCGTTAAACCTTGTATCTCTTTAGCAATCAGATTCATATCTTTACCAAATCGTGGCCCTAGAGCCTTAAAATTAGGTTTGATTTGCTTCACTAAAACCCCCGATGCATCGTCTAAAAGTTCAATTTCTTTCACGTTTACCTCTGCTTTTATCAACTCAGAAACTGCCTCAATTTCAGCACGTTGGTTCTCGTCAAGTATCGGAATCATTACCTTTTGCAAAGGTTGACGTACCTTAATCATTTCTTTTTTTCGTAGCGATAAAACTAAAGAAGAAACGGTCTGTGCTTTCATCATTCTGCTCTCCAACGATTTATCAACAAAGTTTTCAACCGAAACCGGGAATTTTGCCAAATGTACACTGTCAAAATTTTCTGATTGTGTTGCCTGCGTTAAATCTCTGTAAAGTTTGTCCATGAAAAAAGGAGCAATTGGTGACGAAAGTTTCGCAACGTTTAACAAACACGTGTATAATGTTTGGTAAGCAGCAATTTTATCGGTGCCGTATTCGCCTTTCCAGAAACGTCTTCTGCACAGTCGAACGTACCAGTTACTGAGGTTTTCTTGAACAAAATTAGATATTGCTCTAGCGGCTTTCGTTGGTTCGTATTCTTCATAAAAACCATCCACTTCTTTTATTAAAGTGTGCAATTCGGATAAAATCCAACGGTCAATTTCGGGTCTTTCGTTTAACGGAATTTCTGCTTCGGCATACGTAAACCCATCGATATTTGCATACAAACTAAAGAACGAATAGGTATTGTATAAAGTCCCAAAGAATTTTCTACGAACCTCAGCAATTCCTTCTAAATCAAATTTTAAATTGTCCCACGGATTGGCATTAGAAATCATGTACCAACGCGTAGCATCTGGACCATATTCTGCTAAAGTTTCAAATGGATCTGCAGCATTTCCTAGACGTTTGGACATTTTTTGTCCGTTTTTATCCAATACTAATCCATTAGAAACTACATTTTTATAAGCAATTTTATCGAAAACTAAAGTTGCAATGGCGTGTAAAGTATAAAACCATCCACGAGTTTGATCAACTCCTTCCGCAATAAAATCGGCAGGAAAGGCTTTATTTTCGTCTATTAAATCTTTATTTTCAAATGGATAATGCCATTGGGCATAAGGCATCGCTCCCGAATCGAACCAAACATCAATCAAGTCGGATTCGCGTTTCATTTCTTTTCCAGAAGGAGAAACCAACACAATTCCATCCACTACATTTTTATGTAAATCGACTAAATCGTAGTTTTCTTCGCTCATG
>CANGCT010000140.1 GCA_947452415.1 Flavobacteriaceae bacterium | reverse complement strand
TTGCACAGCAAAATATTAAAAATAAAATAGGGTTGGAGGTTCCAATTTATTTTAGTTATATTGATTACGACGACTTGGTTTATAATCCAAACGAAAGTAAAAAAGTTGCCGAAATTAAATTGCAAGACAAATTGGTAATTGCTGGAATTGCAAAGCCAGAGCCATTTTTTACTTATTTAGAAGTTTCCAAAGACGATTGTTTGGTGTATCCAGACCATCATTTTTTTACGGAAAAAGATTTAAATCAAATAGAAACCAAAGCAAATAATAAGGTGATTATTACGACCGAAAAAGACTTCGTTCGTTTGATGAAACACCATTGGAAAACATCAATATATTATTTACCAATAAAAAGTAGTTTCCTTGGTAAAATGGAAGAATTAGATAATAAAATTTTAAATTATCTAAAACAGAATTTAAAGTCTTGAAAATAACCTAAAATAAATTTTCAATTATTCTTTTATTATTTTTCTTGAGGTACTTGTAACTCCATTTGATATTTTTACTAAGTAAATTCCACTTGAAAGGGATGAAATGTCCGTCTCTGTAATAGTATCCGAATGGGATTCAAGAACACAACGGCCACTAATATCGGTATAAGAAACACTTTTTATAATTGCATTGGTTTTATAATGTATTAAAGAACTTGTTGGATTAGGGAATAGTTCTAAACTAGAGTTAGATAAATCGTTTTCATTTACATTTAATGCAGTTGTTGAAATTTTTACTGCCATAAATTGTCTTCCATTGCATTCGGTATAATCTCCTTCATTCCCCATCCATGGTCCAGTTCCAACAGCAATATACTCGTTAGGATTTGCTTCTACAACGTCATAAAAAAAGTTATTATATCTTCCGCTTACGGATTTTTGCCATTGTAAAGCCCCATTGGCGTTAATTTTAATCATCCATGCATTTGGCATAAGATTATTCGTAGAGTAGTTTATAATAACTTGGTCATTTGATGAATAGGTGTATCCTACAATTATATAGCCTCCATCACTAGTTTGTCTTACCGAAGAAGCAACATCGTCTTTCGTTCCGCCATAACAATTTTGCCACATTTCGTTTCCATCTGAGTCAATTTTTATAGCCCAAAAATCCGCTCCGATATGACTGTCAAAATGATCTTGTCGTTGTCCAACAATTAAATAACCGGCATCATTAGTTTTGATTATTCGATATGGAATATTATAAAAATTAGCACTCGGCATAATTGGACTAAAACAACTAGCCCAAGTGTTATAAATAAAATTATTGTTTGCTACTTTGGCGATCCAAATACTCGATTCGCAGGGAGAATATAAATTTGGACAATTAACTTGACCATCATGAGAAGTGGTCTCTCCTGCAACTACATAGCTTCCGTCTGGGTTGGACACCATAGTATGACAAATATCGACACTTGCGCCTCCTAGGGGTCTTCCAAAAATAAAATTCCCATTAGAGTCAAGTTTTATTACCCAATAATCACTATTACCATGATTGTTAAATGGGAAAGTAGCAGCAATATAATTATCTGAGGAGCTTGTTGTGCCTGCAACTAAAAATTCTCCAGTATTCAATACTTCAATACTTTCGGCAACATCATCAAGACTTCCTCCGTAGGTTTTTTGCCATAATAAATCCCCTGTGCTGGATAATCTTCCTATCCAATAATCTCCATGAGTTGCAGCAGAATATTGGGTTCCAGTAAACACATATCCGCCATCTAAAGTTTGTTTTATTTCCCAAATCTTCTCCGTTCCGGCGGTTCCATAACATCTTGACCACTCCGTTTCATAATTAGAGTTTAATTTAACCACGAATCCATCTAAAGAACCATGATAATCAACTGATTCGGCACTTGCAACCGATGTTACTCCTGCAATAACATAACCACCATCGGATGTTTTTTGAATAGATTGCGCATCATAAGATCCTAGATAGCCAGGTATGACATTGTTTGGATTAGTTCCTCCAAAATATTTAATCCAATCAATATGTGGTGTTTGTGAAAAAGCAAAAGAACTTAATAAAATAAATGCGACTATTTTTTTCATTTTTTTTCATTTAAAAAACAAATATAACAAAAATATTATTTTGAAGATTATTTTTTTTCTCCAACAAAATTATTTTATGTTTTTTAATTACATTATATTTGAATAAGAAATAAAGAAAAAAATTATGTGGGAGCAAAGTTAAAAACATTAAAATAATAAATAACCTCCAAATTATTCAATAAATCATTTTTAATGTTGTTATTTTTAAATTCGATTAAAAGGTTATAAATCTCTCTATCTATAAAGATTTGATGTCATGTTGATGTTTTATTTTCGTATTGTTTTTTGTAATCTAATTTCAATTAACATTAAAAACAAAGAGGATTGATTTATTAAAATCAATCCTCTTTTCAAAATAAACTTAATTATTTTTATTTAACTTAGTTTAGATAAAGTTTTATTTTATTTTTTTTAGTCGCAATTCTCTATTATTACTTTTATCGTTTAATACTATTTCTTCAGAAGAAATAGATATAATAGTAAATCTTCCATTAGACCAACCACAAAAACTTTTATTACTTTCTATAGTTAAACCTCTACCTTTTATTACAAAATCTCCCCTATCATTCATGCAGCCTCTTGAAGATGAACTTTTACATGTATAAGTTTTGTCCTTAGCCATAAAAATGTAGTCTCCTATTTCAGATGACCACATTCCGCTGAAATCTTCCTCACGAAAAGTATTACTATCGTTTTTTGAATATTCTTCTTTTACCTTGACGTCACTAAGTGATACTCCTACATTTTTTGTGGATGTATTAATTGTTGCTTCTTGAATTCGTTCTAATTCCACATCAATTAAATCACGGTAATCTTTTTTTGTATATTTTTTGGTTATTTCCTTCATACAATCAAGAGCGATACTCTTTTTTTGATCTATTGTAATGTTTTTATATTTAGTTAATGCATCTAAATATTCACTGTAAATGCTATTTCTATCATCTTTTGTCCATTCAATTCCTTGTGAAAAACACGATAAGGATGAAAAGAATAAACTTAAAAATAAAATAATCTTTGTAAATTTAAAATTTTGCAAATTTTTCATAATGTTTTGGTTTTTACTTGTCTATTATTTCTATTTCCTACTCTTTTCAGGATTTTCGGTTTCTCCCATTTTTTTTTTATTAAGTATTTTACGAAAAAATATATTTTAAAATTAATCCTTTATTACCGTAACCATTTTACAGTAAAAATTTTGTGTAAATATAAAAAAAATATTCAATTCTAATCATACATGATTATATAAATCATATATGATTATATCAATTTTACAATCTAATACCTTGTAAGAATTGATATACACAAAGGATAAGGAGTATTTAAAATTGTTTGGGAAACATTTAAAAAAAATGCGAGAGGGAAAAGGTATGTCACAAGAAGAACTTGCTAATTCGGCAGAAGTTTCTTTACCACAAATTACAAGAATAGAAAGAGGTGTAGTAAATCCCACAATCTGTACTATAAAATCCTTATCAAAAGGATTGTCTATTGAAATGTCTTTTATGTTTGAGTTTGATAAAAAGTTATAAATACTCTTAAATAATCTATTTTATCTTATTTGATTTTAATTCTAAAACTTAATTTTTACTTCAAATTTCTTTTAAATTCAGTTTCAAAATAAGAAAAAAATGATAAATTTATCCTATATTTGAATAATTCAGAATTATAATTTAATTAAAAACATATTTTAAATGTGGGAACAAGTTCAAGAAACCGTTAGTTATATTAAAGAAAAAATAGGTTTCACTCCAGAATATGGTGTTATTTTAGGTTCGGGATTAGGAAGTTTTACGGACGATATAGAGGTAGAATGTACCTTGCCTTATTCGGAAATACCCAATTTTCCAGTATCTACAGTTCAGGGTCATAAAGGCGCTTTGGTTTTTGGAACTATCGGAACCAAAAGAGTCGTTGCTATGCAAGGTCGTTTTCATTTTTATGAAGGCTATGATATGAAACAAGTTACTTTCCCAGTAAGGGTGATGAAGTTTTTGGGAGTAACTAAATTGGTAGTTTCTAATGCTTCGGGTGGGGTAAATCCAAACTACGAAGTAGGTTCTATAGTGCTTATTAAAGACCATATTAATATGATGCCCGAGCATCCTTTACGCGGGAAAAATGACGAGCGTTTTGGTCCTCGTTTTGTAAATATGAGTGAACCTTATAGTCGAGCCATGTTGCTTAAAGCAAAACAAGTTGCGGCTTCCTTAAACATTGAAGTGCAAGATGGAGTATATATGGGACTGCAAGGACCAACTTTTGAAACCTTGGCCGAATACCGAATGGTAAAAAATATTGGTGCCGATTGTGTAGGAATGTCTACTGTTCCAGAAGTTATCGTGGCACGACACATGGAGATGGAAGTTTTCGGATTGTCCGTTATTACCGATATGGGTGATGAAGAAAATATTGAAGAAGTAAACCATGCCGAAGTCTTGAAAGCAGCTGAAAAAGCAGAGCCTTCCGTTCGGAAATTAATTAAAGAATTGATTATTCAATACTAGTTTTTTACACGAATTTCACGAATTTGCTCAAATTATATTTTGTATTTATCTGTTTATCCTGCAAGGTTTAAAAAACCTTGTAGGTGTAAATTAAATACCTACAAGGTTTTTTAAACCTTGCAGGACTAAAACAATGAAAGTAATTGCTAGCCCAAGTAATTTAGTGAAATTAGTGTGAACTACTTATTCATAAATTGAATTAAGTCGATAATTCGGGAAGAATATCCTACTTCATTATCGTACCAACCTACCACTTTAACCATTTTATCAATTACTGAAGTTAGTTGGGAATCAAAAACACAAGAGTTTTTATTGCCAATAATATCCACCGAAACAATAGGATCTTCCGTGTAATCTAGAATCCCTTTTAGGTTAGTTTCTGCGGCTTTTTTAAACGCTAAGTTTATTTCTTCTATAGTGACTTCCCGAGTTACATTAAAGGTAATATCGGTTAAAGAGCCATCTGGCACAGGAACTCGAATGCCACAACCTCCAATTTTTCCTTCCAAATCCGGAAATATTTTAGTCAGTGCTTTGGCTGCTCCAGTAGTGGTTGGAACTATCGATTGGCTTGCACCTCTAGCACGACGCAAATCTTTATGTGGTTGGTCGTGAAGACTTTGGTCGGTGGTGTACGAATGCACGGTGGTAATGTACGCTTGTTCTATACCGCACAATTCTTTAATGACTTGCATCATTGGAGCCGCATTATTAGTAGTGCAACTCGCATTGGAAACTATCGTTTCCGATCCGTCTAAAATGTGTTCGTTTACACCAAGTACT
>CANGCT010000139.1 GCA_947452415.1 Flavobacteriaceae bacterium | reverse complement strand
TTTTCTTCTTGAGGAAGTAATTGTTGTTTTGTAAATGGAGTAAGCGCCATAGTTTCCAATAAATTATGGCACAAGTTACAAAAATATTTTTACACTAATACCAACCTTCTTTTTCCGTCGGGAAGTTGTTCGATGGTAATGGTAGAATGTTCTTCTGGAATTAAATTCGGAATGTTCTCTGGCCATTCAATAAAACACCAGTTTCCAGAATACAGATATTCATCGATACCCATATCTAAGGCTTCCATTTCATTTTTTAATCGGTACACATCAAAATGATAAATGTATTGATTATCATTAATTTGATACTCGTTAACTAAAGAAAAGGTTGGACTACTTGTAGCATCTGTAACGCCAAGTTTTTGGGCTAATGATTTTATTAAAGTAGTTTTGCCAACACCCATAGAGCCGTTGAAAAGAAGAATCTTTTTCGGATTTTCTGCTAGTATTTTCTCTGCAACTGCATCGATTTCCGCTAAGGGAAAAATAATTTCCATTGTAATAAATTGGTTAATTTTATTTTGCCACGAATTTCACTAATTCCACAAATTATTATTTTTTAAAAATCAATAACACGAATTCTCTATTTTTTAATTTCAAATTTATGCTATTTAAAGCTCTAATTTTTCGTGTAAATTAGTGTAATTCGCGGCAACTTTTTTATAATTTATAAATCCTAATTAATCTGTGGCAAAAAACTATTACCTCGGATTAAAAACTAAAAAGGGCACAATTACTTCTTCTAAGGATATCCCCCCGTGTTGGTAGGTGTTTTTGTAATAACTTACATAATGGTTGTAGTTATTTACATACGCCAAGAAATAATCGTTTTTTGCAAAGATATACGAACTACTCATGTTTATTGCAGGTAAACCAATTTTTTTAGGATCCTTTACCGCATAAACTTCTTTGTCTTCATAGGTTAAACTACGTCCGGTTTTGTAACGTAAATTCAAACTCGTGTTTTTATCTCCAATTACTTTTGACGGATTTTTTACATTGATAGTCCCGTGATCGGTAGTGATAATTAATTTAAATCCAAGTTTTTGTGCTTGTTGGATGATATCCAATAAAGGGGAATTTTTAAACCAACTCAAAGTTAGGGATCGATATGCTTTATCATCGGAAGCCAATTCTTTAACCACATCCATTTCGGTTTTCGCATGCGATAACATATCCACAAAATTATAAACCACCGTTACCAGATTATTATCTTTTAGTGTTCTAAAATTATCGACCAATTTTTTACCCGCAGCAAGATTGGTAATTTTGAAATAATCTTGTTTAAGATTCAATCCCAAACGTTTTAAATGTGCCGTAAGAAATTCTGCTTCATACAAATTTTTTCCTCCCTCATCGACATCATTTTTCCAATATTGCGGAAACTGTTTTTCCATTTCAAGAGGTAGCAAACCAGAGAAAATAGCATTTCGTGCATATTGCGTAGCCGTTGGTAATATGGCATAATACGGCACCTCTTTTTCTAGTTTATAGTAATTATTGAGGGTGCTTTCCATTACTTTCCATTGGTCATAACGTAAATTATCAATCACTACAAATAGTACCGGCTTGTCTTTCTTTACCAATTCTGGAACTACTAATTCTCTAAAAAGTGTATGCGATTGCACTGGCTTATCGGCTTTTGTTTCACCCGAGCCTTGGCGAACTGGCGAAGCAAACCAATCTTCATAATTTCGTTCAATAAATTTTCCAAATTGCGAATTGGCTTCTTGTTTTTGCGATTCTAAAATGGCAATCAAATTGGTGTCTTCTATGTTTTCCAATTCCAATTCCCAGAATATTAATTTCTTATACAATTCCACCCAATCTTGATAGGAATTCACCATAGAAAGTTCCATGGCAATTTTTCGGAATTCCTTTTGGTAATCCAAAGTAGTTTTTTCAGAAATCAATCTCGAATGGTCTAGATTCTTTTTCAAACTCAATAAAATCTGATTTGGATTTACTGGCTTGATAAGATAATCGGCTATTTTAGAACCAATTGCTTCCTCCATAATATATTCTTCCTCGCTTTTGGTAATCATAATTACTGGAGTTGAGGATTTCTTTTCTTTAATTTCTGCTAAGGTTTCCAAGCCGCTCATTCCGGGCATGTTTTCGTCTAGAAAAACAATATCAAAATTATTTTCGGCAAATATATCTACAGCATCTCTACCGTTATTACAGGTAGTGACTGCATAATTTTTCATTTCTAAAAAAAGGATGTGTGGCTTTAACAAATCAATTTCATCATCCACCCAAAGTATTTTGATTTTATCCATAATATCTATAATTGTTGTGCAATTTACTTTAAATAGAACGATGGTAATGCTAAAATTATTGTAAATATTTACGAATAAAAATAATTTTCTTCTAAGATTAAAAATCAGTAGATTTGGAATGTTTTAAATATTTAAATTATTTATATGAAAATTATTCAAAAAATTGCCGCCATTTCACTCATAACCTTAAATTTGGTGGGATGTGCTAAAAAAGAAGCACCATTCGTAGATCCGTTAATTACCAATAGAGATACCACTATTAGTCCTTCCGAAGATTTCTTTCATTATGCTAATGGTGGATGGTTCAAGCAACATCCAATTCCTTCTTCCGAAAGAAGTAACGGAATATTCCGAATGATTCAGGACACCATCAACAACCAAATTAAGTCCATCTGCGAAACTTCCGCTAAAGAAACTTCTGCCGAAAAAGGAAGCAACAAGCAAAAGATTGGCGATTTTTATGCCTCTGCCATGGATTCGGTTACAATTGATAAAGTCGGAATAACTCCTTTAAAATCGGAATTTGCTACTATTGATGCCATTTCTGATGTACCTAGTTTACTTAAAACTATTGGGCATTTACATACTATTGGTTCTGGTGCAGCATTCAATTTTTATGTATCTCAAGACGATAAAATAAGTTCTAAAAATGCTTTGCAATTCATGCAAGGTGGCCTAGGACTTGGGCAACGCGATTATTATTTTAATACCGATGCCGAAACCGTAAACATTCGTGCCGAATATGTAAAACACATTCAAGCCATGATGCAATTGTTGGGTGTAAATCCTGCCGAGGCTGCCCAAAACGCAACTTCCATCATGAAACTAGAAACCGATTTGGCGAAAGCCTCTCGAAAACTAGAAGCACTTCGCGACCCAGTGAAAAACTACAATAAAATGAGCGTTGCTCAATTTAAAACGCTTACGCCAAATATCGATTGGAGCACTACTTTAAAAGACCTTGGCATTGCCAAAGCCGATTCGGTTATTGTTGGACAACCCGAATTCTACAAAGCATTAAACGGCTACATTAAAAGTTACTCCATTGCCGATTGGAAAACCTACCTAAAATGGGATTTGGTAAATACCTACGCATCCTATTTGAACAAGGACATTGAAAATCAAAATTTCAAATTTTACTCTACCGTTATGGGTGGTGTAAAAAAACAAAAACCAAGATGGAAACGATCTGTTGAACAAACTGATGGTTCTCTTGGCGAGTTAATAGGGCAGGTGTATGTGAAAGATTATTTGCCTGCAGGTTCTAAAGAAAAACTGTTAGAAATAGGAAACAACATCCGCGATGTCTATGCCGAACACATTAAAAAACTCGATTGGATGAGTGCCGAAACCAAAGTAAAAGCACTTAATAAATTGAGTAAAATTGTAATGAAAGTAGGCTATCCCGATAAATGGAAAGACATGAGTAGTGTAGTGATTGACAGAAAATCCTATTGCAAAAACGTAATGGCTGCTAATGTTTGGCAGTACCAATATATGACCAACAAATACGGAAAACCTGTTGACAGAGCCGAATGGAGCATGTATCCGCAAACCTACAATGCCTATTACAACCCAAGCAATAACGAAATTTGCGTTCCGGCTTGTAATATTTTGGTACCTGGATTTGAAGGTAGAATGCCCGACGACGCTATCCTTTACGGAATTATTGGCGGTTCTACTTTCGGACACGAAATCACCCACGGATTTGACGATCAAGGAAGCCAATACGACGAAAAAGGAAATCTAAACAATTGGTGGACTGCAGAAGATTTGAAGAAATTCAAAATCAAAACCGGACTTATCGTTTCGCAATTCAACAACTACAAAGTGGGCGATAAAAACATCAATGGTTCTGCCACACAAGGCGAAAACATTGCCGATTTGGGTGGTGTAGTAATGGGCTACGAAGCCTTCAAGAAAACCAAACAATACACCAGCAAAGAAATAATTAGCAAACTCAATCCAGACCAACGCTATTTCTTGGCTTATGGCTATGCTTGGATGGTAAACACCAACAAAGAAGCACTTTCGCAACAAATCATGAGCGATGTGCATGCGCCAGCCCAATACCGAATCAACGGCCCGTTAAGCAATATTCCAGAATTTTACAAAGCCTTTAATATAAAACCAGGCAGCGCCATGTACCAACCCGATTCCTTGCGAGTGGTAATTTGGTAACACATTCATAATAAAACTAAAAGGGTTGACAATAAAGTCAACCCTTTTTTTTAGTAGCGAAACAGTTGGCATTTTAGTAATTGTAATTCCTGCCATCCGTTGCAATCTTTTCATACCTGTCAGGTTTGAAAAGGATTTCCACTTCTGTCAAGAAGAAGTATAAAGTAGTATGCTCCAACATAAAAGTAGGGTAGAAGAATTATAAAGTAGTATGCTCCAACATAAAAGTAGGGTGCAACAAGTATAAAGTAGTATGCTCCAATTTAAAAGCAGGATGCAACAAGTATAAAGTAGTATGCTCCAACATAAAAGTAGGGTAGAAGAATTATAAAGTAGTATGCTCCAACATAAAAGTAGGGCAGAAGAATTATAAAGTAGTATGCTCCAATTTAAAAGCAGGATGCTTTAATATAAAAGTTGGTTAAGAAAAGTATAGAATAGTATGGAAGAATTACCAAAGAGTGAAGGACTTGTAATAATTAGGTTGGCAACTCCTTTTTATTTGGGGATAAGATGTTCTTATAACATGAAATTGCCTTGAAAATTTTCTGCTATGGTTTGGTAGACTTTAAGTTACTTATTTGTTTGCGTTTTTCCCTGTTTTTTCCACAGATTATCTCTAATTTGACGATTGGTTGTAAATACTGAAAACAGATTTAAGGGAGTTTATTACAGAGAATGAATTGGGTGTTTTTTTGCGCATTTAAAATCTATTTGTCTAGTTTTTTTATTTTTTGTCGATAAATTATTTTTTTATTTCAATAATTAGTTTTATTCTTGTTTCATAGAATTTAAATAGTATCTGCAAATGTAACCCCTGTATTTGCTGAGTTTTTTGTTAGCGATTGTAATAATACCTAACGTTTTTCTTGTTTAAACCGCTATTTTTTTAAGGAATAGCAATTTAAACGCACTAATTAACCTACAAAATTT
>CANGCT010000138.1 GCA_947452415.1 Flavobacteriaceae bacterium | reverse complement strand
GGCTTAAAAACTATTATATGCAACTTTCAGAACAAGAAATCATTAGAAGAGATAAACTAGATGCTTTACGTGCTCTAGGAATCAACCCTTATCCTGCCAATTTATTTCCAGTCAACCATACTTCTAAGCAAGTTAAGGAAAACTTTGAAGAAGGTAAGAAGGTTATTCTTGCTGGTAGATTAATGAGTGTTCGCGATCAAGGTAAGGCTTGCTTTGCCGAATTGCAAGATAGTGAAGGTAGAATGCAGTTGTATCTTAATCGGGACGTAATGTGCCCAGAGGAAGATAAAACAACCTACAACCAAGTGTTTAAAAAACTAACCGATTTAGGGGATTTTATAGGTATTGAAGGCGAATTATTTACTACCAAAGTAGGTGCGCAATGTGTTCGTGTTGATGGATTTACTTTTTTAAGTAAAACGTTACGACCATTGCCATTACCAAAAACAGATGAAGAAGGAAACGTTCACGACGCATTTAACGATGCCGAATTGCGTTACCGAATGCGATATGTTGATTTAGTTGTGAATCCGCAAGTGAAAGAAGTTTTTATCAAAAGAACTAAACTTTTCACAGCCATGCGAAATTATTTCAACGCAGCAGGTTATATGGAGGTGGAAACTCCCGTATTACAATCGATAGCGGGTGGGGCAGCAGCACGACCATTTATTACCCATCACAATAGTTTGGATATTCCGTTGTACATGAGAATTGCCAATGAATTGTATCTAAAACGATTAATTGTAGGTGGTTTTGATGGTGTTTTTGAGTTTTCTAAAAACTTTAGAAACGAAGGAATGGACCGTACACACAATCCAGAATTTACTGCTATGGAAATTTATGTAGCCTACAAAGACTACAATTGGATGATGGAGTTCACCGAGAATTTATTAGAACATTGTGCGAAAGAAGTGAATGGAACTACCGACGCCACTTTTGGCGAACATAAAGTGAGTTTCAAAGCGCCTTATGCCAGAGTAACCATGACTGATGCTATAAAAAACTTTACCGGATTGGATATCTCTGGTAAAAACGAAGCACAATTACTAGAAGCCGCTAAAGGTCTAGGAATTGATGTAGACGAAACTATGGGTAAAGGAAAATTAATTGATGAAATTTTTGGTGCCAAATGCGAAGGAAATTTTATTCAGCCAACTTTCATTACCGATTATCCAAAAGAAATGTCGCCTTTATGTAAAGAACACCGCGACAATCCAGAATTGACCGAACGTTTTGAATTGATGGTATGTGGTAAAGAAGTTGCCAATGCCTATTCGGAATTGAACGACCCGATTGACCAAAGAGAGCGTTTTGAATCGCAATTAAAATTAGCCGAACGTGGTGATGACGAAGCAACGCAATTTATTGATAACGACTTCTTAAGAGCCTTAGAATATGGAATGCCACCAACTTCTGGTTTAGGAATTGGAATGGACCGTTTGATAATGTTTTTAACTAATAATGCCTCTATACAAGAAGTGCTTTTCTTTCCGCAAATGCGACCAGAGAAAAAACAAGTAGAATTAACCGAGGACGAAAAAGCAGTAGTAAGTCTCTTAAAAGCAGAAAACAACCAACCTTTAGCACAATTAAAAGAGCGTGCAGCATTAAGTGGTAAAAAATGGGATGCTGCTATGAAAGGGCTTTCTAAACATGCTTTAATTAAAGTTTTGGTAGATGGCGAAAATAAAACAGTAGAGTTAAAAGCATAATTTTTTGAATTTTATGCAATTTGTAAAAAAAAACATTAAATTAGCATCTTAAATAATCAACCTAAAAAAATATTATGAAAAAAATTATTGTAATAGCATCCTTGTTTTTAGCATTTAGTTTTAATGCAAGTGCACAAGAAGGTGCTAAAGTTAAAAGTGTAAAAACGGAAGCAATAACACCTGAAAGCACTTCTAAAGACTTAGTCAATTTGACTAAAACGGTTACTATGGAAGAAAGTTTAAAAAAAGACATGAATACGCTATTAAATATGCGTTTGGAAGCTTTAAGTTCCGCTAAATCTGAAGATGAGAAAAAAGTAATTTTCGAAATGTATGGTAAAAAAATATTAGGAGGGTTAAATCCTAATCAAATGAGCCAATTAAAAGCAAATAAAGAATTATTATTGAAATTAACACAATACTAATTGTAATTTAAATAAATAGGAAAGAGGTCGTATAAGCGACCTCTTTTTTTATAAACTATAATTCAAATTTAAAAATAAATTCCTTCCCATTCTTGGAAGATTATTCCAATCGGAATAAGTTGAATAATAAGTATCTAATAAATTTTCTGCACCAATTTTAGTAATAATTTTACTTTTATTTATTTTGAAATTATACCCAAAACTCAAATTTAGTATAGCATAATCGGGTGTTTTATCTTCTCTATAAAGAGTACTATAATTGGTTTGTATTCCGTTTCCTTGAACAGAAAATTCACTTGAAATTTTGTTTTTAAAATAAGCTATTGAAGAACTAAAACTAAACGGACTAATAAAAGGCAAATTAATATTATTACAATCTTTACCACGACTTACAATGAGTTGTGAACTCCATTTTAAAGTTTTATAAAGCTTATATTCGGTGCTCAAGCTCACATTGTAAACTGTTGCATAATTAAATGCAGAATAAATTTTCACTCCATTGGCACCAATGGTCATAGGAACTAAAGTAGTATCTGGTTTTCCAATTATATAATTAGAAATATGAAAATAAGAAGAGGAAATTTTAGCATTCCATTTTTCTTTTTTCAAACCAAAAAATGCATTTCCTTCTAATGATTTTTCGTTTTTTAAATTGGGATTTCCAATATGGTCAAAACCATCAAAACTATTGAATAAATAAAAACCATAACCTTCAGAGACAGACGGCGCTCTTTCGCCATAACCAATTCCAATTCCAAATCCAAACCCATTTTTATTGTAATTATAATTGGATGAAAATGATTTTAGAAATCTATTTTTTTGAGCGTTCATATCTGGATAAAAAATCTGAAGACTTCCCAATCCAAATTCGCTTGCAACTTTGTTAGAATGACTGCCAATTGAAGCAGAAAATTTAATTCCAGAATGGCAATTAAGCACATAATTGTCTTCTATGAAAATTCCGTTATAGAAAGTTCTAACATCTGGCCAAGTATACATAAACATTGGTTTTTCGCTAGGGTTAGAAGGATACATGGTCATTTCAGCAATAGATGAATTGTAAAAAGAATTTAGGTTTACTAGAAAATGATGACTTTCAAAATTCATTTTAATTTTAGAATAATAACCAAAGGTTTTACTCCAACCTGGCATATCCATATGAATTGGCACAAATGGGCGTTTTGTATCGTCCATTCGGTGCGTAATGGTATTGAAATATAGCTTCGTTTCCCAGTTGGTAATTATAGATTTTTTTGGTGAATAATCATATTTTAATGAGGCAATCAAAGCCTCAGCAATTGAAACATCCATTGGCAAAGCTGGGTATCCCACATTTGTAGCCTTGTCATAAATTATAGAGCCTTCAAGAAGTTTATTTGTAGCTAATTTATAACCAGTAGTTCCCGAAAAATTCATCTTTCTAAATTGAGAAAACTGTATTTCTTTGTTATTGCCCGCAACATAATTTTGTGCATCACGAAGCATAAAATCCGAACTAACATAATACAAACTATCGGAATAATTTATACTAGCTCCAATGATTTTTTGTTTGTTATTGGATTCAAATCCAGAATTTATATTAAAATCCCATTTGTTGTTTCCAAAGTCACTTTGATTTCTTTTTAAATCTATTGAACCTCCTATGGTACTTCCAAAACAAGCCCCTTCTTGTCCAGAAGATAGTGTTGCTTCCGATAAATTAGACACTTCAACATAAGATGTTATTGGATCCATCTTATCGGTACACGCTCCAAAAATTCGCATGCCGTCAATGGTTACCAAAGTTCTTTCAGTAGGCATGCTGTTTATAATAGGTTCCCAAGCATAAGCACCGCGTTTAATCATATCTACTTTAGCCGATTTCTGTAGGTATTCATCAATGCTGGAAAGTGTTTTGGCTTGTTTTTCAAAAAGTTGCGCTTTTTTGCCAATGATAATAACTTCCTTTAGATCTTTTGGTTTGAGAGTGTCTTTTTTATTTTCTTGAGAAATGACTGGAAAAAAAGAAATTAATAGAAAAAACAATATATAGTTTTTCATGATTATTTGATTTTAAAAAGGTCAAAAATCACTTGGGATTAATGACCTTTTTATTAAAATTGATTTGAATTAGAATTCAAAATCGAAGTAAAGACTACTTTCAGTAACAGAGCCAGTAATTTCTTCACCTTTTACAATGGTTCCGTCTGGTTTAGCCAATTGAAGATTGATTTTCCAATAGCCTGTCATAGTTAACGACATTTTCCCATTATATAAATCTCCTGAAATAGATTGAGTTGCGTTTATATTATTTGGAGAGCTATGGTTTCCCATGCTTGGCATTCTTGGGTCAATTTTAAGAGTATAGCCATCCACAACAGGAAAGTTCATCATGTCTTGCATTTTAAATATTCCAACAACCATGTCATTTAATGCCACTTTTGGATGATGAGGCTCAGCATAAGCAACAATATAATTTACGCCATCAGAACCAGTAAAAGTATTCACTCTTCTTTCTGTAGAAGCGGGCACGTCAATTGTTGAAGTTGCAGTATATGGGGTACCATTTATGGTATAATCAATTTTTAAATCCCAGTATTCAGTGCTATTTTGCGCCATTTGAAAAACAATATAACCTTCATATAGAGTGCCATCGAGAGATACTTTTTCAACAGATGATTTAGGACAAGAATGTGTCATCATAGTCATGTGCATCAAAGGTGTCCAACTTACAATTGCATTTTTAACATAAGCATTAGTTGCATTATCTTTAATTCGTATTTTAATTTCATTATAACCTTGCTCTACGCTGCTATGAGAATATAATTCTAGGGTATGCGTTGCGTTAGTAAATTCTTTAAATTTAGAAACATCTGCTAATTCATCTACAATTGGGGTTGCTTCTTCGTCTTTTGAGCAAGAGGTTAGTGCTAAAGCCATTACTAAAACGGCAAATATATTTTTTAATTGATTTTTCATTTTTCATTATTAATTTTATAGAATAGCGGGTCTGAAAAGATTTCTCTTCAAACAATTTTGGACATAATAATCCAGTCAATTCAAAAAATTGAATCAACATACAATAAAATTTAAGCTGAAATTGGCGGACGAAATACGGAGCAACTTACCGAGTGAAAGTAAAAGTTGGCATAGTTATCTCCATTAGAAATTGTATCGTGAAAATAAATTTGTCTTGGGAGTAAGGATTTTATGTTTTGAAAAAACAGCACTTCAATTTCTTGCTTTAAGTTGCTTTTTTTATCTGAATTAATAGGCTTTTCTTCATTTGATACTTTGGCCAAACCTCTCATTAATTGACATTTACCATTACATTTTAATTTTGGTTTGTCTTTATTTTCACAAAGCACGGTACTGATATAATGATAATTAACCACGTAGTCTATAACCGGTATTATAGGTTTTAGAAACAAAGCTAGTGCAACTAGTAGTAGTAATTTGTTCATTATAGTATTAG
>CANGCT010000137.1 GCA_947452415.1 Flavobacteriaceae bacterium | reverse complement strand
AATTTTAATCATACAAAACAAACGAATTGGCGATGTACTCATCAGTTCGGTTATTGCAAATAATTACAAAGCAAAATACCCAGATAGCGAAGTGCATTTAATGGCTTACGACTTTACTCATGGGGTGGTTCAGAACAATCCAAATATTGATAAAATCATTTCTATCAACGAAAAAGAGTTGAAGAAATTTGGCAATTTGATTAAAATGATATTCCAAGTTCGTAGCGAAAAATATGATATTATTTTTGATCCGTATTCTAAATTACAAAGCAGATTGATTTGTAAATTTGGAGGAGCAACCCAAACCGTGGGACATAAAAGTCGCAAGAAAATTGGAAATTTAGGCTATTACACCCACCCTGTTGGGATTTTAGAAACCAAGACTCAAATTTGCGGAAAAGCCATTGAAGATCGCATTCATTTATTGCAACAGGTGGATACTTTTGAAAATATCAACTACGAACCTAAGATTTTCCTTACGGAAGAAGAAAAACAATTTCGAGTTCCAGAGAAGTACCAAGACAAAAAAATAATCATGCTAGGCATTTTAGGAAGTACCCCTCAAAAATCGATGCCTTATGAATATATTGCTCAAATTATTGACCATATTGCTAGTACTTTCGATTGTTATTTGCTTTTTAATTATGCTCCAAATCAGAAAGCAGAAGCCGATAAAATTTATGCTTTATGTCAAAATAAATCCAATATCATTTTGGATATTTATGCGCCAAGCATTCGGGATTTTGCAGTTTTGATGAACCAATGTGCTGTTTTGGTTTCTAATGAAGGAGGAACTGTTCATATTGCCAAAGCATTAAACAAACCAACCTTCACCCTATTTTCGCCATACATAAACAAGGACGATTGGAGTAGTTTTGAAGATGGGAAATTCCATAAATCAGTTCATTTATTGGATTTTTTACCCAATGCTATTTCGGAATTGTCTTACGAACAAAATAAAGAAATTGAAAGAAATCCGAGGGAATTGTATTTGAAATTAACTCCAGAAATGATTTTACCTGAATTGGATTCCTTTTTGAAGGATAACTTACAATAAAATTAATATTTGAAAAAAATTAAACCATTAAGGAATTAAGGTTCATTAAGCAGAAATTACTTAATGAACCTTAATATCTTAATGGTAAAAAAAATCTATTTAAAATTACTTTTTCACTATCCCAAAATCGGTCCAAGTGCTTTTTAAATCTTTGGTTTCTTTACGGATTTGCAAGTTTTTTTCAATCATATCGGGCTTAACGTAGCCACGAGCATGATCTAAGTGAATACAAACAGTGGAATATCTTATTTGTTTGGTTTGGATGCCAAGATTCAATAATCGTTCTCCAAATTCACGATCTTCTCCACCATATTGCATGCGTTCGTCAAAGCCATTTACGGCAAGGAAATCTTTTTTCCAGCCCGATGCATTATGTCCGTTCCAACTAGCAGTGGTGGGTGTAATACAGTTTAACAAGGAACTTCGCAATCCGTTGGAAATAAACTTACTATTTTTAAAAGAACAATTAATTCCGTTGTTTTTCAACCATTTGATATCAAAACATTTACCCGAATAAATATCTTCTTTGGTAATGTTTTCCGATAAATCCATTGGTAATTTATAATATCCTCCAGATAAAAAATACCCTTCTTCACGTTGCTTAATGTGTTGTTCGATAAAATCTTCGCGAGGAATGCAATCACCATCGGTCATCAAAATATAATCGGTAGTAGTGGCAAGGATGGCTTTGTTGAGAATAATTGTTTTTTGAAAGCCATTATCTTCATGCCATACATGAATTATTGGGTAAAAAACTTCCTCTTGAATTGCAGCAATGCAGTTTTTGGTTCTTTCGTCCGAACCATCGTCGGCGATGATTACTTCAAAATTTCTATAGGTTTGGGTATTGTATCCATAAAGCACTTTTTTCAACCATTCGGGAGAATTATAGGTGCTTATAATAACTGAAATATCTTTCTTCATTGCGTTGCAAAGATAAAATATTTTTTTTAAGTTTGAACTCTACAATTAGACTATGCAAACCATCACTGTAATAATTCCTACTTACAACGAAAAAGACTATATACAGGACTGTTTGCAATCGGTTTCGTTTGCAAATCAGATTATTCTTATTGATTCTTTTAGTACCGATAACACTGTTGAAATTGCTAAAAAATTTAATTGTGAAATCCTACAACGCAAGTTTGATAATTTTTCCAATCAAAAAAACGAAGCCATAAAACATGCCACTTCCGATTGGATTTTATTCGTTGATGCCGACGAACGAGTTACCCAAAAATTGAAATTCGAAATTTTGGAAACCATAAATAATCCAAAGCACGATGCTTATAAGATTAAGTTTCCGCATTTTTACATGAACCGTTTTTTATACCATACTGAAAATAAAGTAGTTCGGTTGGTAAAGAATACTGACATCCATTTTGAAGGATTGGTTCACGAAAAATTAATCCATCCTGGAACGGTTGGTTTATTGCAAAATTTCATGATTCATTACACTTACAAAGGGTTATTTCATTACATCAAAAAGAAAGATTCTTACGCTTGGTTTCAGGCAAAAATGGCAAAAGACAGAAACAAATCGGCCAATTATTTTCATTTGGTTTTCAAACCTTTTTACAGATTTTTTCATACCTACATAATCCGAAGAGGATTCATGGATGGCATTCCCGGATTAGCCGTAGCATCTATTGATGCTTATGGCGTTTTCTCCAGATACGTGAAAATGATTTTGATAGATAAAGGTTTAAAATAACCGCAGTTTCCCTAAGCGCAATTTCCATTTAAAGGCAAATAAACTGTCTTCCCCTTTGATATCAATACGTTGCACTTCAAATTTATTTTTAAATGGAAATTTATTTACTCTATTTCCAATTCGGAAAGCCATTTGAATATTATTCTTTTCTAAAATTTGAAAGAAAACCTCTTTGGAACTTCCTTTTTTAGGATAATTCCCATACGGATAGGCTATTGCGGGAGTAACTTTTAAATCATTTTTAGAAATAAACTCGAAACTTTTATCCAAATCCTCTTGAATTTCTAAAGGAGTTAAAGTGCTGAATTTTCGATGATAATACGAATGGTGAGCAAGTTCAATAATTTCCTTATCAAGGGATTTCAATTGCTCTACCGTCATGATTTTTTCACTTCCTTCATTCCATAAATCTGCCTTTCCAACATACGAAAAAGGAATAAAAAAGGTAGCCTTAATATTGTATTTTTTCAATAATGGAAGTGCAAAAAGCAATTGATTTTCGGTTACATCATCAAAAGTTACTACAACCGATTTATTTGAAATAGTTGTATTATCAACCAATGCAGATACAAAGCAAGTATGAAAATTCTTATCTTTCAAATATTTTAATTGTTCTTCAAATTTTGATACAGATAGCGTTAACCCTATACTATTGCTATCGTTTAGAGTGATATTGTGGTACATTAAAATGGGTAATCTTGACACTTTTTGAATTTTGAAAAATACTATTGGTGTAAAAATATTATATTTGTATCATATTTCATCTATTTATATGTCACAAAATACAATTATTCCTAAAATAAGCGCCCTAGCAATTACTTTTAATGAAGAAGAAAATGTAAAAAGATATGTACAGAGTTTATCCTTTGCAGATGAAATTATCTTTATAGATTCCCAAAGTACGGATCATACTGTTATGTATGCTAGGGAATTAGGGGTTCAGGTTATAGAAAGAGAATTCACTAACTTCTCCGAGCAAAGAAATTTCGCAATCAATCACGCAAAAAACGATTGGATAGTGTTTTTTGATTTGGATGAAATAATTACTAAAGATTTAGAACAAGAAATAGTTAATACCTTAACAAATCCAATTTCGGAAGTGGCTTTTTTAGTAAAAAGAAACTTCTTCTTTATGGGGAAAAAGATACAATTTGGAGGTTGGCAAAACGACAAAGCAGTGCGCCTTTTCAATAAAAATTTTTGTGAATACAATGGCAATTTAGTTCACGAAGAAATTAAAGCCGATGGAAAAATTGGAGTGTTAAAAAATGGTCTGAATCATTATAGTTATAAAAGTTTTGATAATTACAACGATAAACTAAACTTATACAGCAAATTACAGGCAGAAAATTTATATAACAAAAAAGTTAAACCCAATGCCTACCATCTTATTTTCAGACCAATTTACCGTTTTTTATGGCAGTATATTTTTAGGTTGGGAATTCTAGATGGAAAAGAGGGATTTATTTTAGCGTATATTCACTCTTTTTCGGTGTTTAAAAGGTATTTACAACTTTGGATGCTGTATAGAAAAATTGATTAATAAAAATATTCGAATGTTTGATATAGCCTCCATTATTATTAATTACAATTCGAGTAAACTTACTCAAGAGTGTATTGATAGTGTCATTTCTAAGACAAATCCTTCCCTTAATTATCAAATTATTGTGGTGGATAATTGTTCCGAAAAAGAAGATTATTTATCTTTAAAACACTTTTGTGATTCCCATTCTTTTACTAATTTACAACTCATTCGAAGTAAAATCAACACTGGATTTGGTGGCGGAAACATGGCAGGTTTTCATTTTGCAAATGCTAAATATATTGCCTTTGTAAATAACGATACGGTATTTTTAAACGATTGCTTTTCTATTTTAAAAACTGCTTTAGAAAAAGACAACTCCATAGCAATGGTTGGAGGTCAATCGTATAGTGAAACAGGGAAACAAATGGTTGCTTTTGACCATTTCGCATCTATATCCAAAGAATTATTTGGGCGTGATTTTCTAGAAAAAACAAATCCTAAGAAATATCCAAAACGGAAATTAGAATATACTAATCCAATAAAAGTGAACTATGTTCAAGGTAGTTTTATGTTGGTTAGAACCGAAGATTTTAATACCGTTGGAGGATTTGATACTAACATCTTTTTATATTATGAAGAAACCGATTTGTGCATGCGTTTAGCCAAATTGGGTAAGTCGTGTTTCTTGATTCCCGAAGCCAAATACATTCATTACCACGGTGCCAGTACTCCTCAAAATATAACAATTAAAACCGAACTTAAAATTTCTTTATTATACATTATAAGGAAACATTATGGGTTTCTTTCGTTTTATTTTTTATTAAATTATCTAAGAATAAACTATGTATTTAGCACTATTTTCAAACCAAAATATTGGTATCTACTAAAAGTGCTTTTGGCAGGTGCACCACTTTCAAAATCACTGAAAGTAAAGCAAATAATCAAAGAAATATAAGATGAAACTATCTGTAGCACTTTGTACGTATAATGGAATTAAGTTTATTGAACAACAAATAAATTCTATTTTAAATCAAACCATTAAAGTAGATGAAATAATTGTTTGTGATGATAAATCTACCGATGCTACAGTTTCAATTCTAAAGGAACTTCAGGTTGCAAATCCCTGCATTGTAATTATTGAAAATGAAATCAATTTAAGAAGCACTAAAAATTTTGAAAAAGCAATCCAACTTTGCTCTGGCGAATATATTTTTTTAGCCGATCAAGATGATCTTTGGAATACTGAAAAAGTAGCCAAAACACTAGCCATTTTTAAAGAAAATCCTACTGCCGAAGGTGTGTTT
>CANGCT010000136.1 GCA_947452415.1 Flavobacteriaceae bacterium | reverse complement strand
GTGACCCGACTGGGGCTCGAACCCAGGACCCCATCATTAAAAGTGATGTGCTCTACCAACTGAGCTATCGAGTCATTGCGTTCAAAATTTTGTAAGACTTAAGTCATTTTAGTGACCCGACTGGGGCTCGAACCCAGGACCCCATCATTAAAAGTGATGTGCTCTACCAACTGAGCTATCGAGTCATTATCATTTCTTGAACGCGGGTGCAAATATAAGGCGATATTATTTATTTTTCAAAGGTATTTTGTTTTAAATTTGCCTTTTTTTAATAATATCTCTTAATGCCTTAGTATATAAGGTTTTATTTTATGAAGAAAGTAGTTTTAATAGGGTATATGGGTAGCGGAAAGTCGGTTGTATCGGCTAGTTTAGCTGAAAAAACTGGAATCGAATTTGTAGAATTGGATGAGTGCATTGAAAAAAAATGCGGAATGAAAGTCGCAACTATCTTTGCAACTAAAGGGGAATTGTTTTTTAGAAAGATAGAACGGGAGCTTTTTATTGAATTCTTACAAATTACTGCTAGAGATCTTATTATTAGTACTGGCGGAGGAACACCTTGTTATTACAACAACCACGAGTTGTTGCAGGCAGAAGGGGTTATTTCTATCTATTTAAATGCTTCTATAGACACTCTAACGCTTCGTTTGGATAAAGAGAAGCAAAGTCGACCTTTGCTGGCGCATTTAAGCACAGAAGATCTCCATGAATTTATAGCCAAACATCTTTTTGATAGAAGTTTTTACTACAACCAAGCCACTTTTAAGGTTTCTGTAGATGCTAAAAGTGTAGAAGAAATTGTAGAAGAAATTACTACACTGCTAGTCTAAAACTGCATAGCTGTTATTTTCTTCAAATACTACTGTAACGTGTTCTAGTGAAGTAGTAGATAAAGAAATCCCTTTAAAATCTACTTTAATAGGATATTTTTTATGGTTTCGATCCACTAAAACTGCAGTTTTGAATTTCTTTAACGGCACTTCCAGAAAATGCTTCACGCCATACATTAAGGTAGAGCCAGAGTTTAGTACATCATCTACCAATACAATTCCTTTGTTTTGGTACATTTCCTTTGGAATAGAAGTCGTGATTTCCGAATTGGGATTTTGCTTGTTCATGAATACCTCGCAAAGAATTACTTCTATTGGCGAAATAGTTTGCAAGACGGAGGTAATTTTTTCAGCAAAAATAAATCCATTGTTTGCTATTCCTGCAATTACAATGCTTTCGTCCTCTACAAAAGTTTCGTAAATTTGATAGGCAATACGTTTTATTTTGTGCTCAATTTCGGAGTGGCTTAAAATTCTATTGGCAGTCATAGCGTTATTTTTTGGTAAAGATAAAAAAGAGTTCCTTTTTGGCTCTAGGTTTAATTGAATTAATTGCAGTTTCTAATGTTATTAGGTTAAAATCTTTTTCAAATAAAGTGCAATATTCTTCTTTCGAACCTCCAAAGGGAGGCCCTATATCGGTTAACGGAAACTGAAATAACAATCCAGCAATTTTACCATTAGGTTTTAGTAACGATTGCATTTTTTGTACATAGTCTTTTCGCAGCGAAGGGTCTAGAGCGCAAAAGAAGGTTTGCTCTAGAATTAAATCGTAGGTATCGTGGTGTTCAAAAAAATCAGCACAAATTAAATGTTCTTTAGGAAAGGTCGGAATCCTTTTCTGGATATTGTCTAATGGCGATTGAGCAAAATCCAATACAAAAACATTGGTAAAGCTTTGGCTTACTAAATATTCCAATTCATGACTATTACCCGCTCCTGGAATTAATATCTTAGCAGATTTATTTGTAAGTTGGTCAATATATTCTTTTAATGGTGTTGAGATTTCGCCAACATCCCAGCCAGTTTCATTTTTTTTATAGCGTTCTTCCCAGTAATTTTTATTCAGTTGCATCGGAGGCGGTGTTAAGTTCAAGATCGTCTAAATCTCGACGGTCTTTTTTGGTAGGACGACCAGTTCCTGTTTTTCTATAATGCTCTTTGGATAATTTTAAAAGTTCTAAATGAGCAAATGATTCAGCTGGGGTGTCGTCTTTTCTATAAATATCTACTAGTTTAGCGCCCACCCGGTTGGCAGGAATATCTAAAACCGAAATAATATGCACAATTTGGTCTTTTCTAAAGGTGATTTTATCACTCGGGAAAACTTCTCTAGAAGCCTTTGCCACCTGACCATTTACAGTAATGTGGTTTTTTTTGCAAGCTTCGGTAACCATATTTCGGGTTTTGTAATAGCGCACGCACCATAAATATTTATCTACTCTCATAAAATTATCTAAAATCAACGTTAAATAGTTTACAAAAATAAATCAATATTGTATCTTGCGCACCTAAATTGGATTAATAATGAATAATATTTTTAAAATACTTTCGGTTTTTGTAATTTGTGTGATAATTGCGTCTTGTTCTAAAAGCAGCAGCAGTACTGATCCAGAACCATTAAGAGATTATGCAACACAATACACTGCAGACCTGGCTTTGATTAATACGTATATCGATACACATTACATTACTCGTGATGCCGATTATAATGTTACATTTGATACTTTGTTGCCAACTGGTGGGCATTCGTCTATTAGAACCGATGTGGCATTTCATTTAAGTGATACAACAGTGCTACAAAATGGAGTTAATTATAAAATATATTATATAAAATTTAGAGAAGGAACCAAAAACAGACCTACACAAGTAGATTCAGTAAATGTTGCTTATAAAGGAATTAATCTTTTAAAAAGTGCCACTTTTGATCAAGCTATAACTCCAACATGGTTTAAACTTCAAGAAGTTATTACTGGTTGGTCTCATATTCTTCCTAATTTTCATACAGGAACTTATGCTCCAGGCACAGGAGGAAACGGAACAACTTTTGATAATTTTGGCGCGGGAGTGATGTTCTTACCTTCAGGATTGGCTTATTATAGCAGTTCTGCAGGAAGTATTCCTTCTTATTCTCCTATTATTTTTAGTTTCAAATTATACGAATTACGTTACCGTGATCACGATGGCGATGGAATTTTATCCAAAGATGAACGAAGATTGTCTCCACTTGTTAATTCCAATGTTAGATGGAAAGAAAATCCATTAGGAAATGATTATAATGGTGATGGTTCTATTGATACTTCTACTACTTTGTATGATTCTGATGGAGATGGAATAGTCGATTCAACTGAATCGTATGATATTGATAGTGATGGTTACGTAAATATGTATGATATTGATGATGATGGAGATCATGTATTGACTAGAGTTGAGATTAAGCAATATACTGATCCAGTAACTTTAAAAGTTCATTTATTTAGTTTTAATGGTGCTGCAGCAGATGATCCAACTACTCCTTACGATGAAAGATTAGGGATTCCAAGGAAATATACTGGTCCAGTTAATAATACAACACATTTGACTACGCCACTTCCGGCGGATTATACAGATCCAACAAGGTTGAGAAGGCATTTAGACCCTACTAGTTATGCTCCTTACGAATAATAAAAAAAATCCCGTTCACTAGAACGGGATTTTTTTTGGACTATTTGGTTTCTAATTTTTTTCTTTCCTGAATTAATATGTTTAGTTTTTTACCATAAAGCGATTTAGCAATTTTGGGTGTCATCGATTTTTGAATAGTATCCAAATACTTTAAATTGATATCATAAATCTCAGCAACCGCAACATAAGGAGCTACATCATAATCGGCATGGTTAACTGCAAAGTTAGTTGTGTACAGGTATTTTCTTTTCAAAATATTGTCTTGCTCTTCTTGTATTTTAGTTAATGCAGCTGTATTATTAGCTTTGTAGGCCGTGAATCTTTTTTGAATTAAATCTAAATTTTGATCTACATAACGCGAAACCACTTTTTTGTATTCGTCGTACAATTCTTGATTTTTTGATCCAGATATTTTGGCATCGGCAGTAAAAAAATCTAATGAAGATTCAATTTTAATGTTTCCTGGTTCTACAAAAAATGGTAGGTTATTGTCTATAGAATTGGTAACTCCTCTATCAATAAACAGATACAACATTTCAGGAGAATCAATTTTTAAATCACTGCTAAAGTGGGAATCCCCATCAATTTGTATAGTGTCAATTGCTACAAGTGAGGTGTCTTTAATGCGTTGGATGTATAAAGTTCCTTTTTTAAATCCTTTAATAAACCCTGTAATGTGCAGATTTTTATCGGTTTTCTTTTCAGAACAAGAAGAAAGTAAGGCTAAAGCGAATAACGCTAAAAGTGTTTTTTGCATGGTTTTTTATTTTCGGCAAAATAATAAAAAAAACCTCAATTTATAACATAAAAAGAGGATTTAAAACAAAAATAACTAAATGATAATTAATTAAATAATTACAAATTAGATTGATTTTACAAATGTTGCTATAGTGTTAATCAACTCTGGCATAACGGGTAAATTAGGGTTGCTATACGATTTTAAATTGTCTTCGTCTACGGTAATTTCCTTGAAAATATGGTTCATGTTTTCTATTATTTTCAATTCCGATTTTGGATTGGCAACATGCAATAATTCAGCATCCGTTGCAGGAACTTGAAGATCTTTAGTTCCGTTTATTAGTAAAATTGGAATGCTAAGTTTTTTAATTTCTATCTGCGGATTATATTTAATCCAAGAAATCATGTAAGGTTGCACGCTTTCTCTAAAAAGAGATGCCAACATTGGATTTTTATTTTCAAAAGTTTTCCCTGCTTTTAAAGAAGCCAATCCTTTATCTACAGTTTCTTTCATAGTAGGTGCTTGCTTGGCAATTTGTTCGGATAAAACTTCGTCAATACATCTTCCGGCTCCGTCAAGCGAAACGTATCCATCAGCAGTATTTAGTGTGGCTACCATCCCTATTAGTGAACCTTCACTATGCCCGGCAATAATGATTTTAGAATATTTTTTTTGCGATTGGAAATAGGTAATTACATCTTTGGCATCGTTGATAAAATCTTCAAAAGAAAGTGTTTTTTCGTCTATTGTTTTAGTAATCATTTGTGCGAAAATTCTTTTGTCGTAACTAAATACTGTAATTCCGTTTTGCGCTAAGCCTTCTGCTAAATATTTTAATGAGTTGTTAATTCCTGCTATAGTGCTGTTTCCGCTGCGGTTGGTTGGTCCAGAACCTGCAATAAGAATAACCAATTTGGTTTTTTTTGTAACTTTTTCAGGAGAAAAAAGAGTCCCTTTAATTAAGGCATTTACTTCAATTTCTTGGGAAATAGTTTTGTTTTCTTGGGAGAAAGAGGAAGTTGTTACAAATAGTAATAGGATCCAAATAGTATTTTTCATAAAGTTGAATTTTAGCGCTAATTTACAATTTTGCACCAAATTTCAAGCTTTAAAAAAGGAGTAATTTCTTCTTAATTGAAAACAAAAAAACTCCTGTATAACAAGAGTTAAATTTTTTAGTCTAATTTGTTTTTCATATAGTATTTACCATCCAAATCGTCAAAATCATCTGCAACCATAGGTTTTGGCTTTGGTTTACTAGCGGTCGCTTTCTTTTTCCAAAGTTCAAAATTATCTTTAGACAATCGTTTGCGCATTAATTCGGTTACCTCATTTTCGGTGATTCCAAATTCTGCTTTTAATACTTCAAAAGGTTTCTTTTCCTCTTGGGCCATGCTAACCACTC
>CANGCT010000135.1 GCA_947452415.1 Flavobacteriaceae bacterium | reverse complement strand
TTGAATTAATGGATTTCATAGGACACGATGTAAATTATGTGGTAACAGAAACTGTTTTCACAGCATTCTATTTTGATCCAAAATTCAAACCTTCCTTCACCCAAAAAAGATTGGTCGAAGCAGGTTTTTTAGGAAGAAAATCAGGAAGAGGGTTTTATTTCTATGATGTCATTGCGAGGACCGAAGCAAACCCAAAAGAAGATCCAGCGTTAGCAAAATCAATATTCGAAAGAGTAATCGTAATGCTCATCAACGAAGCAGCAGATACTTTATTTTTAAACATCGCTTCCGCCAAAGACATTGACAACGCTATGACTAAAGGAGTAAATTATCCAAAAGGATTATTGGCTTGGGCAGACGAACTCGGAATCCAATGGTGTGTAAATAAAATAGACGAATTATACAACGAATACCACGAAGACCGTTACCGTTGCAGTCCAATTTTACGCCGAATGGCAAAAGAACATAAGAAATTCATATCCTAACAGGTTTCCAAAACCTGTTAGGTATTATAAATAAAAAATGGAAGGAACAAAAATCCCATATAAAATGCTCTCCCTTGACCCATTTAGTCAATGGCTTGGCATAGAAATACTCGAATGCGAACTCGGAAATTGCAAAGTAGCGATGACCATTCGCAAAGAAATGCTTAATAGTATGGGTAAAGCACATGGCGGAATCACCTATTCGTTGGCCGACACAGCATTTGGATTTTCGGCTAATACCAATGGCCGATTTGCCGTTTCCATAGAAACTTCCATCAACCACATTGAAGCATTAGAAGAAGGCGATTACATTGTGGCGCAAGCCAGTATTGAAAGTCTGAAAAACAAAGTTGGATTTTATATTATAGAAGTAAAAAAAGGAGATATGTTGGTAGCACTTTTCAAAGGAGTTGCCTATAGAACCTCTAAAGAGTGGTAATAGAATTTTAAAATAAATGAACATCAAAAAAATATTTTTCATACTCTTTTTAATAAATAGTTTATTAATTTTTGGACAGGATAAAAAGTCAAATAATCCTTCTAAGAAATTAATGATAGATGTTTATTATTTAATAAGATCAGATAAATATTTAGAGGCGAATCAGAAAAATGATAGCCTCATGGCTATAGCAGTAAAGCAAAAAGACACAACATTAATTGCAGATTCGTATACGCTGAGCGGTATAATTTTTTCCGCTATTGGAAATTTTAGTGCTTCTGAGAATAAAATGAAACAGGCCTTGCAATTGTATAAAAAAACAAAGGATACTATAAATATTCTATCCACAAAGGCCAATTTATATAGATTAAAAAGATACAAAAACAGAAAATCAGTTCAGGATACCATAATTAGCAATATAATAAACGAACTAAAACAATTACATTCTCATAAATATTTTAAAATAAAAAAAGAATATCTAAACTACTTATTTGAAGATGAAAAATTCTCCGAATTGGTAAAAAATTCTAACGAATGGCTCCAAGATTTTGATGATTTTAATTTCAAAAAAAATGAAGAAGAATATAAAAATGATTATTTAAATAATTTAAAACCTGCTTGTTTAGCATTAATGGCCTATGGCCTTATTGAAACCCAACAATTTCAAAAAGGGAATGAAATATTAAACCAAAGCCAAATTAAGAATTATCTGTATAGAAAAAACAATGTAGATCAATTATCAAAAGAAAAAGAAATAGGTGCATTTTGTTTTTATAAAGCAAAATATTTCTTAAGTCAACAGGCAAAATCCGATTCTTTAAAATATTATTTAAACAATTACAATAAATACAACAATCTATTTTATACCAATTTTCAAGATAAATTCAGAACCACGACTACTAATTTTGTAGAAAATCAAAATAAAATAAAACTACTTTCTATTGAAAATAAAAAGAATAAAGACATAGCCGAAAAATCAAAGTTAATTACCATAATTACTTTATTTTGTGTTTTTATTCTAATAATTTTAATTCTAATTTTATATAGAACCTTTATTTTTAGAAAGAGAAATAATATAATATTAGAAAACAAAAACAAAGAATTACTCTCAATTGATATGGAAAGAAATCGATTCTTCTCTGTAGTAACGCACGAATTGCGAACGCCAATTTATAGCATAAAAGGCCTTACGCATTTGTTATTAGAAGAATCTAAAAACGAGGACGAAAAAGCAAAAGGACACTTAAAATCATTAAATTCACTAGGAGAACTACTATATTCATTAACTAATAACTTGCTCCTCTATGCAAAATTTAATTTAGGAGAAAATAGCCTAAGGCGAAACGAAATCGCATTAAGACAATTCATCAATAAAACTATTCAATCTATCGCTTTAGAAAATAAAATAGTAATTGAAATAGATGAAGATGTTTGGGATTATGTAATTGTGGATAAAATTAAATTAAGTCAAATACTAATTAATTTAGTTAGTAATGCAATAAAATTCTCCCAAAAAGCACCCATTTATGTAACCGTAAAAAATTGTGAACAAAACGAAAACACTTGCAAATTAAGATTTACTATAAAAGATTTTGGAAAAGGAATTTCAATCGAAAAACAAAAAGGAATTTTTGAACCCTTTAATAAAAATGAAGATAATGAACTAGATGTTGCTGGAACCGGACTTGGACTTTATATAGTAAAAAACATTCTAAAACTATACGACTCCAAAATAGAAATACTTTCTGAAATAGGTAAAGGCTCTGAATTTAGTTTCGAATTAGTTTTAGAAAAATACCTCCAACCCAAAGAAGAAAAAGAATTCCCACTGGACGGATTGAAGATTTTAGTGGTTGACGACAACAAACTAAATTTAATGATTACCAAGAAAATCGTTGAGAATGCCAATGCCATCTGCGAAACTACCGACAACGGTTATGATGCCATTAATTTAACCAAAAACAAACAATTCGATTTAATATTAATGGACGTACACATGCCAAGTATTGACGGCCTAGAAGCAACAAGACAAATTAGAAAATTCAATAAAAATATTCCAATTATTGCCTTAACGGCTGTAGATTTTGAAACCAACCAACAAGCAATTTTAGAGTCTGGAATGAATGATATAGTGTCAAAACCATTCAATGATAATTATTTATATGAAAGAATAAATTATTATTGCGAATGAAAAAAATAAAGTGGTTATCCCAAGTGTGGTAGAGTTTAGGAGCGAATGGTTTGGGCATTTTCAGTAATGGCAATTCCTGCTTTTCGTTGCAATCTTTTTAGACCTGACAGGTTTTGAAAACCTGACAGGTCTAAAAAGGATTTCCACTGCAATCAGGGCTAAACAGTAAATGTATTGAATAGATAATAAAATAAAAAATAAAGAAATAAATAATGGGAACAAAGTTGTAAAACCTACAACCTACGACCCAAAACCTACAACCTAAAATGGAAGCATACATCATAGACGGAGTTCGAACTCCAATAGGAAGTTACCAAGGAACACTAGCATCGGTTCGCGCTGATGATTTAGGAGCATTGGTAATCAAAACCGTAGTAGAAAATAATCCAAGCATTCCCAAAGATGCTTACGACGACGTAATCTTAGGATGCGCCAACCAAGCCGGTGAAGATAACCGAAACGTAGCACGCATGTCGTTGCTTCTTGCAGGATTGCCTTATACGGTTCCTGGAGAAACCGTAAATCGTTTGTGCAGTTCGGGTTTGTCAGCAATAATTCATGCTAGTCGTGCCATTAAAGCAGGCGACGGACACGTTTTTATTGCAGGCGGAGTAGAAAATATGACTCGTGGTCCATTAGTAGTTTCTAAACCTTCAACGGCTTATGGAACCGATTCTAAAATGTACGATTCCAGTTTTGGATGGCGTTTCACCAACCCAAAAATGCACGCCATGTTCGGTACTGATGCCATGGGAGAAACTGCCGAAAATTTAGTAGAAAAATACAATATTACACGCGAAGACCAAGATGCGTTTGCTTTGCACAGCCAACAAAAAGCAACTGCTGCACAATCCTCAGGAAGACTAGCCAAAGAAATAGTAACCGTGGAAATTCCACAACGAAAAGGCGATGCACTTCAGTTCAGTAAAGACGAATTTGTAAAATCTAATTCCTCACTAGAAGGGTTATCCAAATTACGACCTGCCTTCAAAAAAGACGGAAGCGTAACGGCAGGAAATTCTTCAGGTTTAAATGATGGTGCAGCCGCAACGATTATTGCATCTGCAGAAGCAGTAAAAAAATATAACTTGAAACCCTTGGCTCGAATAGTAAGTTCGGCAGTAGTTGGTGTAGAACCAAGAATCATGGGAATAGGACCTGTGGAAGCCACTAAAAAAGCATTAGCAAAAGCAGGTTTAACAATAGACCAAATAGACATTATCGAATTGAACGAAGCCTTTGCTGCACAAAGCATTGCTTGCATTCGCGAATTAGGATTGAAAGATAATGACCCAAGAATCAACCCCAACGGTGGAGCCATAGCGATTGGTCATCCACTAGGAGTTACTGGAGCCAGAATTATGTATTCCGCAGCATTAGAATTACAACTTACTGAAAAACGATATGCATTAATCACGATGTGTATTGGAGTTGGTCAAGGCTATGCAGCAATTATTGAAAGAGTTTAACTCTTAATAGGTTTTCAAAACCTGTTAGGGTTAATTTGTTATAATAAACTATCAATGAATTTAGAAAACAACAAATATCAGAATCTAATTCACCAAATTGGTGAATTATTTAAGTCGGGAAGGCAAAGAGCCATTCAGTCTGTCAATACTGTTTTAGTGCAAACCTATTGGGAAATAGGTCATTATATTGTTGAATTTGAACAGCAAGGAAATGAACGTGCTGAATATGGAACCCAATTATTTGAAAGGCTTTCTAAAGATTTGACGTTACAGTATGGTAAGGGGTTTAGTAGGTCCAATTTGCTGTATATGAGAAAATTGTATCTTTCGTTTCAAATAAGTGAGACACTGTCTCACTTATTGACTTGGAGTCATTATTTTGAAATATTAAAAGCCGATTCCGATTTGGAGATAAGTTTTTATAGTAAACAATGTGAGATTGAAAAATGGAGCGTTCGAGAATTAAAACGTCAAATGCGAAGTTCTCTTTTTGAACGAATTGCTTTAAGTAAAGACAAGCAAGGCGTTTTGGAACTTGCTAAAAATGGGCATAGCATAGAAAAACCAGAAGATATTTTAAAAGATCCTTTTGTGTTAGAATTTTTAAAAATTCCAGAGCAATACCAATATCTTGAGAGTGATTTAGAAGAAAATATAATTTCTAATTTGCAGCAATTTATTATGGAAATGGGAAAAGGTTTTGCCTTTATAGGAAGGCAATACCGAATGTCAATTGGAGGAAAACATTTCAGATTGGATTTACTTTTTTACCATAGAATTCTTAAATGTTTTGTGCTAATAGATTTAAAACGAGGTGAAATTGACCATCAAGATATTGGTCAGATGAATTTATATTTAAATTATTTCAAAAAAGAAGAAGCAACAGAAGGAGATAATGAGCCTGTAGGAATTATTTTAGGAGCACATAAAAACCAAATTTTGGTGGAATATGCTACAGATAGTATTTCAAATAAAATATTATTAAGCAAATACCAATTGTATCTTCCTAATAAAGAACAAATACAGGAACAACTAGAAAAGTTGATTTATGATTGATAACAAATACAAAAATGAAAACCTATCTAGCCCTGATGCAAGGGAAAAACCTTTTTTTATTTAGCCTGTGGTTAAACAGGCTAAATAAAAAAAGTTTTGGAAAAGCAGCAGGAAAATGGTTTATAAATAAAGACCAAGCCATTCGCTTCTAAAAAAACTTAATGCACCTTAATATCTTAATGGTTCAAAAAGAAAAAGAAATTTTATGGTTAAAAAAAATAGTGCAAATCATAGTAATACAACTCCGAAGGAGTGACATATTGGTAACATGAACTAAACACAACATTTCGTACTCGGATAATGGACTTCGGAAAGT
>CANGCT010000134.1 GCA_947452415.1 Flavobacteriaceae bacterium | reverse complement strand
TTTAGTGGATTTTTAGCTTTTTTAACTTCGGAAAAAAGCATGCCAAATGTTTGTTTCTAGCCCTGATTGAGCCGATAGCTCTCGTTGAGGCACGAAACGAGACTAAAGGCGAAAGCAGGAATAGGGTTTACCGATAAAGCCCGAGCCATTCGCTTCTAATAATCCGAATTAGGATTGTTGCCATTGCCAATGACAATTGTTATATTTGTGCAAATTATAGTTTTTACGATGAAGAATTTAGTGGAAGAATTGCAATGGCGCGGACTGGTTCACGACATTATGCCGGGGACTGAGGAACAGCTTACTAAAGAAATGACGACGACGTATATTGGGTTTGATCCAACGAGCGATTCGCTGCATATTGGTAGTTTGGTGCCGATTATTTTGTTGGTTCATTTGGAGCAATTTGGGCATAAACCGATTGCTTTGGTGGGTGGCGCAACGGGTATGATTGGGGACCCTTCTGGGAAATCAGACGAAAGAAATTTGCTTGACGAAGCTACATTGGATAAAAATGTTGCCGGAATTAAAGCGGTTTTATCTCGATTTTTAGATTTTAATTCTACTGCTGCTAATGCTCCTTTATTAGTAAATAACTACGATTGGATGAAAGATTTTTCATTCATTAATTTTGCTCGTGATGTGGGTAAACGTATAACTGTAAATTATATGATGGCGAAGGATTCGGTTAAAAAACGATTGAGCGCTGAAGGAGACGGAATGAGTTTTACCGAATTTACCTACCAATTAATTCAAGGATACGATTTTCATCATTTGTATAAAACACACCATTGCTTGTTGCAAATGGGTGGCTCAGACCAATGGGGGAATATTACTACAGGAACAGAATTGGTGCGCCGAATGAATGGTGAAGGGGCTAAAGCTTATGCCATGACTTGCCCTTTAATCACGAAAGCAGATGGATCTAAATTTGGGAAAAGCGAAGGTGGCAATGTTTGGCTTACTGCCGATAAAACTTCGGTTTATAAATTTTACCAATTTTGGTTGAATACAACCGATGTTGATGCCGAGAAATACATTAAGATTTTTACTTTTTTAGATAAAAATACAGTGGCCGTTTTGATTTCAGAACACCATGAAGCACCACATTTAAGAGTTTTGCAGAAACGATTGGCAGAAGAAGTTACGACTTTTGTTCATGGTAAAGAAGAATTAGAACGTGCTATTTTTGCTTCGAATGCCTTTTTTAGTCCGACTATGGTAGATTTAGCAAAATTAGATGACGCTACTTTTGTGGAAGTTTTTGATGGGGTGCCAAATGCACAAATTTCAAAAGAGGATCTTGCAAACGGTTTGGATATGATTGCAGCGCTTTCGGCAAAAACTAATTTTTTACCATCTAATAGTGATGCAAGAAGAGAGTTGAAACAAAATGCTGTTTCCCTGAATAAAGCTAAAGTTGTTGAAGATTATATAATTACAGAGAAGGATTTGATAAAAGATAAATTCTTGGTTTTACAAAAAGGCAAGAAAAATTATTACTTGATTCGAGTGGTATAAATATTAAGACGCACTTCGGTGCGTTTTTTTATTGATGAAACCTATTTTATTCTTTAAGAAACTTTATGTTGCGTTGCAACCCAGATAATTTAGTGCGTTTCACCGCCGAATTAGCAAATACTTTTTTGAAGGTATCATCCGTGATTTCCTCCCAGTCTTTTTTGGTAAAAGACAATAATTCTTTGTTGGGATTGAACAAAGGCTCGGAATGAGGTTTTGAAAAACGATTCCATGGGCACACATCTTGACATACATCACAACCAAACATCCAATTATTGAATTTACCCTTCATTTCTTGAGGTAAATTGTCTTTGAGTTCAATTGTGAAATAAGAAATACATTTACTTCCATCTACAACATATGGAGAAACGATAGCTTCAGTAGGACAAGCGTCTATGCAAGCGGTGCATGTTCCGCAGTGGTCGGTGGTGGCAAAATCGTAATCTAATTCGAGATCTATTATTAATTCAGCAATAAAATAAAAAGAACCTGTTTTTTGAGTGATTAGATTGCTGTTTTTACCAATCCATCCTAAGCCGGATTTTGCTGCCCAAGCTTTATCTAAAACTGGCGCCGAATCTACAAATGCTCTTCCAGAAACAGCTCCAATTTCAGTTTGGATAGTATATAATAATTCCGTTAACTTTTCTTTTATTACAAAATGGTAATCTTGCCCATAAGCATATTTAGAAATCTTATAACTATCTAAATTTTGTTCTTCTGAAGGATAATAATTCAACAATAAGGAAATTACACTTTTAGCATCATCAACAAGCAAAGTAGGATTTAATCTTTTATCAAAATGGTTTTCCATATAAGACATTTGACCATGTTTATTTTTGTTTAACCAAGATTCCAGTCGCGATGCTTCATCTTCTAGAAAACCAGCTTTGGATATACCACAAGAAAGAAAGCCGAGTCTTTTGGATTCGGCTTTAATTAATTTTGTGTATTTTTCTTTGTTATTAATCAAGATGGAAGCGGGGAGTTGGAAGTTGGAAGTTATAAGTTACATGTTTATTTTAAATGAGATTTAAAAGCAATTGTCATATTCATTAAATCAAAGCAATCTTTATACAACTTATCAAAAAGTGTAGAATCTATATAATTTCGTCTTTTAGCTTTATACAAACAGGTTACAACTTCAGCAATAGAACGAACAGAATAACCAAGAAACCTATTAAACTCTGCATTAGATTGTTCAATACTTCCCTCCGAAATATTTAAAGCGATAGAGTCAGAAGCTCTTAACATTTGGGAGGAAAGGTTATACATTTCGTGCTTAGGAAAGTTTTTACAAATAAGATTAATTTCTTCTCCAAAATCCATAGATTTCTGCCAAATTATTAATTTTTCAAATTTAAAACTCATAGGAATTAAGATAATTAATGAAAATAAATTTACAAAAAAATGCTCAATAAATGATTTTTCTTATAAAATTTATTCTTCCCACTCCCATCTTCCATCTTCCATCTCCCATCTTCCATCTCCCCGCTTCATTCTAAAACAATCCTCCTTGAACATTCAATTTAACTTTACCCAAATGTTTATATGCCTTTTCGGTTACTTCCCTTCCTCTTGGAGTTCTTACAAGGAAACCTTCTTGGATTAAGAAAGGTTCATAAACTTCTTCAATGGTTTCGCCACTTTCAGAAACGGCTGTTGCCAAAGTAGATAATCCAACGGGACCTCCTTTAAATTTATCTATCATAGTAGATAATATTTTATTGTCCATTTCATCTAAACCATGTGCATCTACATGTAATGCTTTCAATGAATATTGGGCAATTTCAATATCTATTTTACCATTTCCTTTTATTTGAGCAAAATCACGTACTCTTCGTAAAAGTGCATTTGCAATACGAGGTGTTCCGCGACTTCTTCCTGCAATTTCTATAGCTGCCTCCATAGTAATTGGCATTTTTAATATAGCAGAACTTCGTTGCACAATTGTTGTTAAAAGTTCGGTATTATAATATTGTAATCTGCTTTGGATTCCGAAACGAGCACGCATAGGAGCGGTAAGTAAACCCGAACGTGTTGTTGCTCCAACGAGAGTAAATGGATTTAAATTCAATTGAACGGTTCTAGCATTAGGACCAGATTCGATCATAATATCAATTTTAAAGTCCTCCATTGCTGAATATAAATATTCTTCAACTACGGGGCTTAAACGGTGAATTTCATCAATAAAAAGAACATCACGATCTTCTAAATTGGTCAGCAATCCAGCTAAATCACCTGGCTTATCTAAAACAGGACCTGAAGTAATTTTAATTCCTACTCCAAGTTCGTTTGCTAAGATATTTGCCAAAGTAGTTTTACCAAGTCCGGGAGGACCATGAAACAAGGTATGATCCAAAGCTTCATTTCTAAGATTTGCAGCTTCAACAAAAACTTTCAGATTATCTAAAACTTGTTCTTGACCTGTAAAATCCTCGAAAGAAAGTGGCCTTAATTTTTTTTCAAGGTCAAGCTCTTCTGGATTGTAATTAGAATTGGATGGATCTAAATGTTCGTTCATGGTACAAATATATAACAAAGTTATAGGTAAATAAAAATGCCTCTCGAAATTGAGAGGCATTTTAATATTTTTTTTTTTTAAATCTTAGTGATGTAAAACTTCTTCACCTGGTTTCATAGGAACATTTTGAGGAACAAAATCTTCATCATGACCTGGTTTACTATAATCGTAAGGCCATCTATGAACTTCAGGAATTTCTCCTGGCCAGTTACCATGCATATGCTCAATTGGAGCAGTCCATTCTAATGTATTAGATCTCCATGGGTTTTGAACAGTTCTTTTTCCGTAGAAAATACTATGAAAGAAATTGTATATGAAAACTAATTGAAAAGCACCTCCTATAAGCGCAAAAGAAGTAATAATAACATTTACATTTTGCAAATCATCAAATAATGGGAAATTAGTATTTTCATAGTAACGACGAGGAAGACCTGCCATACCAATAAAGTGCATTGGAAAGAAAACTCCGTAAGCACATAATGCAGTTACCCAAAAATGTACATATCCTAAAGTTTTGTTTAACATTCTTCCGAACATTTTAGGAAACCAGTGATAGATTCCAGCAAACATTCCGTATAGAGCAGATATACCCATTACTAAGTGAAAGTGAGCAACAACAAAATACGTATCATGAACATTAATATCTAAAGTACTATCTCCTAAAATGATTCCTGTTAAACCTCCAGTAATGAAAGTAGAAACTAATCCAATAGAAAATAACATTGCTGGATTCAATTGCAAATTACCTTTCCATAAAGTTGTAATATAGTTGAATGCTTTTACTGCAGATGGAATTGCAATTAATAAAGTTGTAAAAGTAAATACAGAACCTAAGAAAGGATTCATCCCTGAAATAAACATGTGGTGTCCCCAAACAATAGTGGACAAGAATGCAATAGCAAGAATAGACATAATCATTGCACGGTATCCGAAAATTGGTTTACGAGAGTTAGTTGCAATAACTTCCGAAGTAATTCCTAATGCTGGTAGAAGAATGATATAAACTTCTGGGTGACCTAAGAACCAAAATAAGTGCTCAAATAAAACTGGAGAACCACCTTGGTAGTTCAATACTTCACCTGCTAAATAAATATCCGACAAGAAGAAAGAAGTACCAAAACTTCTATCCATTATTAATAAAAGTGCTGCAGATAATAATACTGGGAAAGAAATAACTCCAATAATAGCAGTTACAAAGAAAGCCCAAATTGTTAGTGGCATTCTTGTTAATGACATACCTTTAGTTCTTAAATTAATTACAGTTACAATATAATTTAAAGATCCCATTAAGGAAGCTGCAATAAATATTGCCATAGAAACTAACCAAAGCGTCATGCCCATACCAGAACCTGAAATAGCCTGAGGTAATGCACTTAAAGGTGGATATATCGTCCATCCTGCAGAAGCAGGACCTGATTCTACAAATAATGAAGAAACCATTACCACACTAGACAAGAAGAATAACCAGTAAGAAACCATGTTTAGGAAACCAGAAGCCATATCTCGTGCTCCAAGTTGCAGTGGTATCAGTAAATTACTAAAGGTTCCACTCAATGCGGCCGTCAGTACAAAAAATACCATGATAGTTCCGTGAATAGTAATTAGAGATAAATAAGCCTCATTAGTCATTACGCCACCTGGAGCCATTTTTTCTCCTAAAAAGAAACTAAAAACTTTAAAAGACTGCTCTGGCCAAGCCAATTGAAGTCTAAAAAGTAAAGACATCCCAACTCCGATGATTCCCATGAAAATACCTGTTAACAAGTATTGTTTAGCAATCATTTTGTGGTCTATACTAAATATATATTTAGTAATAAACGTGTCTTTATGGTGGTGTTCATGATGATCGTCGTGTAGATCAATGTCGTGATTATCGTGTGCGTGACTCATATTATATAAAATATATTATTTTTATTATTTCATTGGTGCTACAGC
>CANGCT010000133.1 GCA_947452415.1 Flavobacteriaceae bacterium | reverse complement strand
CGTAATGCCTTCTTTTTTGGCTTTCATCGAGATGGCAACGCCATGTTCATCGCTTCCGCAAACGAAAAGCACATCCCTACCTTGCAATCGCAAATAGCGCGCATAAATATCCGACGGTACATAAACGCCCGCTAAATGTCCTATATGAATTGGCCCGTTGGTGTAAGGCAACGCAGCCGTAATGGTATATCTCTTTGGATTTTCTAACATGATAATTCGGTATATATTATGCAAAAATAAGGAATTATTTTTTGTCATTACGAGGAACGTGGCAATCTGAAGCTATTTCCTGCTATCCGTTGCAATCTTTTCATTTTTAAAGAAAAAATGAAAAGGATTTTCACTACTATCAGGGCTAGGGCATTCTTTTTCAAAAGAACTTAATTTTAAAATTCATTTATTTAACCACATAGAAACATAGGTTTTATAAAATAGATAAGGCGTTTCACTTTTTAGAGTATAACATAGTTATGTGAACCCAATCAATTGGGCTATCCAACTCTTTTTTCTATGCTTCTATGTGGTTTAATAATATTAATTCTGAGTTTTTATTAATTGTATCCAACAGGTTAATTTATATATTTGTAATCGAGTTTCTAAAATTAAAAATGAAAAAATACCTATTCTATATTCTTATTTCTGTAGTCACTAGTAACCTTCAAGCACAAAAAAAGATGATTATACCACCGTATTTAAAAAAAGGCGACACCATTGCTATAGTTGCAACGGCTCGTAAAAATGTGGAAGACAATTTGCAACCGGCTATAGAATGGCTTCACAATTGGGGATTGGAAGTAGTAATTGGCAAAACCATTGGTTTGGACAATAACCAACTTGCTGGAACCGACCAAGAGCGCGCTGCCGATTTTCAAACCATGATGGACAATCCCAATATTAAAGCAATTTGGTGCGTTCGTGGGGGCTATGGCACCGTGAGAATGATTGATTTACTCAATTTTACTAAATTCAAGCAATCGCCTAAATGGGTAGTTGGTTTTAGTGATGTAACCGTTTTGCACAGTCATTTGAATAATTTAGGATTTGCCTCCATCCACGGCATTATGCCCGTAAGCGTGAAAGCAACTGAAGAAGCCAAAGAAAGTTTGCGCAAAGCACTCTTTGGCGAACCTCTAGAATATACCGTACCATGTGACCCAATGAACCGTTATGGCTCAGCCAAAGGCGAACTAGTTGGTGGTAATTTATCTATTTTGTACAGTCTTTTGGGTTCTTCCTCGGCAATTGATTGCAAAGATAAAATCCTCTTTATAGAAGACCTAGACGAATATTTGTACCATATTGACCGCATGATGATGAACCTAAAACGCAATGGTTGTTTGGAAAGTTTGAAAGGAATCATCGTTGGCGGCATGACTAAAATGCACGACAACGAAATCCCGTGGGGAAAAAATGTTTTAGAAATTATAGACGATGTTACTAAAACCTATAAAATTCCTGTAATTTATAATTTTCCAGCAGGACATTCTGCCGATAACCATGCCTTGGTTCTTGGCAAACAAATAACCCTTGAGGTAAACGATTTAGAAAGTAAAGTGATTTTTGAATAAACATTAATTTGTCTTTCCGAAGTTGGTGGAATCTCATGATGCAAACGAAAAGTTGATGGGATTACTTCGTTCCTCGCATTGACAAAACAAAATGATATGGCCGAACACAACGAACTAGGTAAACATGGGGAAGAATTAGCCGTAGAATTTCTGCAGCAAAATGGCTATGCAATTCTAGAAACCAACTGGACGTTTCAAAAAGCCGAAATAGATATTATTGCCCAAAAAGAAAATACTTTAGCCATTGTAGAAGTAAAAACCCGTTCGTCTATTGATTTTGGATTACCCCAAGATTTTGTAAAACCCAAAAAAATTCAACTCCTAGTTAAAGCGGTCAACGAATATGTAATCGCTAAGGATTTGGAGGTAGATGTTCGCTTTGATATTATTGCCATTCACAAAGAAGGAACGGAGTATAATTTAGAACATATTGAAGAAGCGTTTTATTATTTTTAGGAGACTCCTAAATCCTATTAATCAACTCCAATGCCTTATTAATTGACTTTACATTTTTTTAAAGTCAATAACAAATGCAAGCCGTTTTACTTATCCTTTTTTGGGATAGGATATTGCTAATAAGAGAAAAAACCTCAAAAATAGTTGTAAAATGTTATCTAATTGAATAACTTTGTCTAATGAATGGAAAGTTTATTAGAAATATTATTTATTACGAAGATTATTATCTTGATTTTTTTAACGCTCAAAAAGAGGATGTTAAGAAAAAGTTTAACTGGACTTTACAGTTAATTTCTACGCAGGATAGAATTCCGGAGAAATTTTTCAAACATATTACGGGCTCAGAAGGAATATTTGAAGTAAGAGTTGAAGTTGGTTCAGATATTTTTAGAGTTTTTAGCTTTTTTGATAAAGGAAATTTAGTTGTTTTAGTAAATGGTTTTCAGAAGAAAACGCAGAAAACGCCAAAAGCAGAAATCAAATTGGCTGAGAAATTGAAAAAAGAATATTTAGAAAATAAATATATTAAAGGAAAATTATGAAAACAGAAAATAAAAAAATAACCTCATTTGCACAACATTTAGATGCGCAATACGGAAAAACTGGAACTGAAACGCGTCAAAAATATGAAGAAGAATACGAGAGTTTTGAACTTGGAGTTTTAATACAAGAAATGAGAAAAGAACGTGGAATGACACAAGAACAATTAGCTTTAAAATGTGGAACTACCAAAAATTACATTTCTAAAATTGAAAATAATGCAAGTGATATTCGACTTTCAACATTAATGAGAATAATTAGACAAGGATTAGGGGGGCATTTAAAATTAAGTTTAACCGAATAAAGTTGCTATCCGCTATATCGCCAAGCAACATTCCTTGTACTAAGGTTATGAATTGTAATTCATAATTACCTCAATAGTTTAAAAAACCTACATCCTATTCATCAACTCCAACGCCTTATTAATAGACTTTACATTTTTAAAAGTCAATAACAATCGCAAGCCATTTTGCTTTCCTTTTTTGGCTTAAGATATTGCGAATAAGAGAAAAATAAAATTGGCACATTTTTAAGTGGTTTTTTGTAACTTTGTTTTTTAAATCAATCCTTATGACAAACATTGCATTAAAAATAAATGAGCGCACAAAAGCTGGTAAAACATTACTTTCTTTAATTAATTTATTTTCTAAAGAAAACAAAGGGGTTGAGATATGTGATATTCCAAATTTTGAAACCGTTAAAGCAATGTATGATGCTGAAAACAAAATAGCAATCACAAAAACTCAAAACTCCAAAGACTTGTTTCAAAAATTAGGCATATAATGTACAACTTAGTATATACTTCAAGGTTTAACAAGGATATTAAAGTTTGTAAAAAAAGGAACTATAATTTCTCGGAACTTAAAACAGTAATTGAGATATTGGAAACTACGGGCAATTTGCCGCAAAAATACCATTCTCATACATTAAGCGGTAACTATTCCAAGCATTGGGAATGTCATATAAAACCAGATTGGCTTTTAATATGGTTGCACGATGAGAAGCCAAAGAAATTACTTTGGTAAGAACAGGAACGCATAGCGACTTATTTTAGATTATAATTTCTACATCCTATTCATCAACTCCAACGCCTTATTAATAGACTTTACATTTTCAAAAGTCAATAACAAACGTAAGCCGTTTTTGGTTTCTTTTTCTTTCATTTTACAGAGGTTGCTGTTGTGCTGCACAAATTGCACCATCTTAATAAAACGATTGGATTGGTAAAAATCACTTTGTTGGTCGCCCACAAAATAGCCCACCATTTTACCTTGTTTCAAGATTAATTTTTCAATTCCGATGCTGGTGGCTTTCCATTTTATACGAATGGAATTAAGCAACGCCACGGCTTCTTTTGGCAACACGCCAAATCTATCGGTAAGTTTTTGTTCGTATTGTAAAAGCGTTTCTTCATCTTTAATAACGCTCAGTTCGTTGTATAAACTCAATCTCTCGGTAATATTATTGATGTAATCATCTGGAAACAGCAATTCGAAATCGGTATCAATTTGTAAATCTTTTACGTATTCTTTGGTTTCAATATTGTTTTCAGTTGGATACAATTCTTTGAATTCATTTTCTTTCAATTCTTCAATGGCCTCGTTCATGATTTTTTGATAGGTATCAAATCCAATATCATTAATAAAACCACTTTGTTCGCCACCTAATAAATCTCCGGCACCCCGAATTTCTAAATCTTTCATCGCAATGTTGATACCGCTTCCTAATTCTGAAAATTGCTCTAGCGCTTGGATACGTTTTCGGGCATCATCCGTCATTGCCGAATAAGGAGGCGTGATGAAATAACAAAAGGCCTTCTTGTTGCTTCTTCCCACACGACCCCGCATTTGATGCAAATCGGACAATCCAAAATTATTAGCATTATTGATGAAAATCGTATTGGCATTTGGCACGTCCAATCCGCTTTCAATGATGGTGGTAGCAACCAAAACGTCGAATTCGCCATTCATAAAACCTAGCATCAGTTCTTCTAGTTTCTTGCCATCTAATTGCCCATGGCCAATACCAACTCGGGCATCGGGAACCAATCGTTGGATCATTCCGGCGACTTCCTTAATATTTTCAATACGATTGTTGATGAAGAAAACTTGTCCGTTACGCTGAATTTCATACGAAATCGCATCCCGAATTAAATCCTCATGAAATCGAACCACATTGGTTTCTATAGGATATCTATTAGGCGGTGGCGTGGTAATTACCGACAAATCTCGGGCTGCCATCAATGAAAATTGCAAGGTTCTCGGGATAGGCGTTGCGGTTAATGTCAGGGTATCTACATTGGCAGAAATCGTTTTGAGTTTGTCTTTTACGTTCACTCCAAATTTCTGTTCCTCATCAATAATCAGCAATCCTAAATCTTTGAATTGCAAATTTTTATTCACCAATTGGTGGGTTCCTATAATAATATCGAGTTTTCCTTCGCCCAATTCTTTTAGGGTTTCGGTTTTTTCTTTGGCGGTTCTAAAACGGTTCAAATAACCAATGGTAACGGGCATGTCTTTTAGTCGTTCGGTAAACGTTCTATAATGTTGGTATGCCAAAATAGTGGTTGGCACCAAAATAGCAACTTGTTTTCCGTTATCTACCGCTTTAAAAGCAGCACGAATAGCGACTTCTGTTTTTCCAAAACCTACATCGCCACATACCAATCTGTCCATCGGGCGATCGTTTTCCATGTCCATTTTCACATCGTTGGTAGAAGTGATTTGGTCGGGCGTATCTTCGTAAATAAAGGAACTTTCGAGTTCTTTTTGCAAATAACTATCGGGTGCACAAGCGAATCCTTTTTCCAATCTTCGCTTGGCATACAATTGAATCAAGTTGAACGCAATGTGTTTAACCCGTGCTTTTGTTTTTTGTTTTAATGCTTTCCAAGCGCCTGAACCCAATTTATAAATCTTTGGAGGCGCGCCATCTTTACCGTTGTATTTTGAGATTTTATGCAGCGAATGGATGCTCACATACACAATATCATTATCTGCATAAACCAATTTTATGGCTTCTTGGGTTTTGCCTTCTACCTGAATTTTTTGCAAGCCACCAAATTTTCCAATTCCGTGGTCTATATGGGTTACATAATCGCCAACAGCCAAGGAAGTCAATTCTTTTAGCGTGATGGTTTGTTTTTTGGAATACCCGTTTTTGATGCTAAATTTATGGTAGCGTTCAAATATTTGGTGGTCGGTGTAACAAGCAATTTGGTGTTCTTCATCTACAAAACCTTGGTAAAGTGGAAAAACTATGGTTTTATATTTGGAATTTGGAATTTCAACATTGGAATTTTCGTCGCCAATATCTTCAAAAATATCATGAAAACGATTCGCCTGACTTTCATTGGAACAGAATAAATAATTCTTAATTCCATTGGAATTGTTGTCGTTTAAATTATTCAAAAGCAAATCAAATTGCTTGTTGAAAGAGGGTTGCGGTTGGATGTGAAATTCCAACGTTTTATCAATAGCAAAAGTTGGTACATTGCTTAATTCTACTACCGAAAAGTAAAGTGCTTTCTTCAGGAATTGCTTCTGATTTAAAAACAATTCTTCGGGTTGCATCCTTTTAACGGTGGTGTCTAATTTAGAAAATGCTTCGGTTGCTTTAGCAAAAAGTTTGTCTAATTGTTGTCCGAGTAAATCGGTATCTTGAATAAAAAGCACCGTTTTTTCGTGGATATAATCCAAGAAACTTTCGCGGTTT
>CANGCT010000132.1 GCA_947452415.1 Flavobacteriaceae bacterium | reverse complement strand
GGAATCTTTGGCAGAGTCTTTGTATTTTTCTAAAAATTCTTCGGCACCAGAAAAAGCAACTTGGTTGATGTATTTTTCCACTTCTTCGGAAGTCATACCCAAACCTTGATCAATGATGTGGAGTTTTTTACCTTCTTTGTCAATTTTAACTTCAATAATTGGATTGCCATATTCTACCTTGGCCTCACCAATACTGGTTAAATGTTTTAATTTTAAAGTGGCATCCGTTGCATTGGAGACTAATTCGCGAAGGAAAATTTCGTGGTCGCTGTAAAGAAATTTCTTAATTAATGGGAAAATGTTTTCTACTGAAACATTAATTTTTCCTGTACTCATATTTTGAATTTTAAGTGAAACAATTGTTATTTCTCTTGTATTCAAATTCAATACCAAAGCAGTAAGTGTGACAAAATGTCGTGAAAATTATTTTTGATTTCAAATAATAATGCTTACTTTTATTAAATAATAAAAACAGGAAGCAAGGTTGCTTTTTAATCTTTAAACTTATTTAAAAAACTATGAAAAAAAGTGTGATGCTATTGTTTTTGGCGGTAATCTTTATTGGATGTAAACCAAAACAAGCGGTAACTAATACTAAATTAGATACCAAATTGGAAGTGGCAATTAAAGGGAATTGGACAGTAACTTCGGTTACTTATCCTGGTTCGGAATATATCAAGGTCAACTCCTTTGATTTAGCCGATTCTAAGTGCTTTGTAGGGAGTACTTGGAAATTTATTTCCAATAATAATAAAGGAGAAATGGCTTTAACTAATGCTTCTTGTACTTCTTTTTCGTCTCCAATTACTTGGTATATTAATAAGGAAGGAAATTTTGTAATGAAAATCATTAACGATACGAAAGCGAAGAAAGTTTTAGAAGGTTACATTTTAACCATTGCCAATTCAACTGAAACTAGTTTTCAATTAATAGATAAAGTCAATGTAGGAGGTAAGTTTGTAAATGTAACGTATCAATTTAATAAGAATTAAATAGTTAGAGTTAGTAAAAAATAAATAGTTAGACATAAAAACAGGTATAATGAGAGTAAATAAAAAAGGTTTATTACAGAAAATCACAGTTTTAGTTTTAGTGGCAAGTTTAAGTTTTAGTTCCGTTTTAACCAGTTGTGAAGCTGCTAAAAACACCAATAAAACACAACGTGGGGCTGGAATTGGAGCTGTTGCAGGAGGTTTATTAGGCGCAGTTCTAGGAAATAATTTAGGAAAAGGTGGCAATGGCGCTCTAGGCGCTGTTCTTGGTGGTGTTATTGGCGGTGTTGCCGGTGGTGTTATCGGAAATAAAATGGACAAGCAAGCACGGGAAATTCAATCGGCTATACCTGGAGCTACAGTAGAACGAGTAGGGGAGGGAATTAAATTGACTTTAGGAGAAAATTCCGTTCGATTTGACACTAATAAATCTACATTAACTCCTACAGCTAAAGCTAATTTAGATCGATTAGTGCCAGTTTTTCAAAGTTATTCTGAAACTAATATTGTTATCTACGGATACACCGATAGTACAGGAACACCAGAACACAACCTTGCCTTATCAGGCCAAAGAGCAGCGTCAGTTAAGGCATATTTAGCTACTAAAGGATTAAACACTTCACGTTTTACAACAACAGGGATGGGAGTTGCAGATCCTATTGCAACTAACGATACGCCTGAAGGTAGAACGCAAAACCGTAGAGTAGAATTTGCTATTGTTGCAAATGATAAAATGGTTGAAGATGCAAAGAAAGAAGCCGGAAATTAAATTTTAATGCTTAACACATAATATTGATTTTTTTTAATTAATTCGTTTCCAAAAATATTCTTTCCAGAAGCATTTTATATTAAAATCTAAAACAAATCTTAAATATTGTGTGGTTTATATATTTTTAAATACTTTTGCCAAAATTTAAATATTATAGATAATGAAAAAAATAGTTTTTTTATTGGTTCTTTCACTAACCATTTTTAGTTGTAGTAAAGTTCGTAAAGGGGAATTTCTTATTACTGGCAAAGCCAAAGGAATTGCTGATGGTATAATGGTAGTGATTAAAAAACAAAACGAATTTGGTCTTGTTGTAAGCGTTGACTCTGCTAAAGTAAAAGGCGGAAAATTTGAAATCAAAGGAAAAGTAAAAGAACCAAGTATGCATGCTTTATTTGTTAAAGGTTTGCAACAACCAATTCCATTTATTTTAGAAACAGGTGAAATTGAAGTAAAGGTAGACAAAGATAGCATTTGGAAATCTGAAATTGGAGGCACTTATAATAATGAAGAATTTCAAGAATTTAATGTAAAATTAAATAAGTTTCAAAAAAAATCATTAGATTTTCAAAATAAAAACATCCAAAAATTAATGGATGCTCAAAAGAAAAAAGATAATGCTACTGTTGAAAAATTAAAAAAAGAATATGCTGCAATCCAAAAAGAAATGGAAGACTACATGACTGCATATCCGGATGAGAACTCAGAATCCTATATTTCTTTATTGTTAATTCAAAACATGTTTAACTCTCCAAAATTTGATTTAGCAAAAGTTACTAAAACCTATTCTAATTTAGATTCTGATCTTAAAGAAACTAAAATAGGTAAGGACATAGCTTTGAAATTAAAAACTATTCAAGGTTCTCAAAAAAAAAAGTAGTAGCATCGGCTGAAATTGGAAGCATTGCTCCTGATTTTTCTGCCAAAACACCACAAGGTAATGTTGTTTCATTAAAAGAATCTTTGGGTAAAGTTACTATTATTGATTTTTGGGCCTCTTGGTGTGGACCTTGTAGAAAAGAAAATCCTAATGTAGTAGCAATTTACAATGAATTACACAGCAAAGGGTTAAATATTGTTGGAGTTTCTTTAGATAAAGAATTAGCAAAGTGGAATGAAGCTATTGTAAAAGATAAAATTACTTGGATACAAGTTTCTAATTTAAAAGAATGGGCAGAACCTATTGCAAAACAATACAATGTAGAGCAAATTCCTACTACTTTTTTATTAGATGCCTCGGGTAAAATTGTTGCAAAAGATTTAAGTGGAGACGAATTGAAAGCGAAAGTTTTGGAGCTTTTAAGTGTTAAATAGTAAATTGACAATCTAAAATAAAAAAAATCTCCCAAAGAGATTTTTTTTATTTTATTCAAAATCATAGGTTTAAAATTTATTCACAAATTAAGTTTTAAATTAATTTGGAAACTTCAAAAGTGTTTCTATATTTGCACCCTCGTTAAGCGAAAGGGGAGATACTCAAGCGGCCAACGAGGGCAGACTGTAAATCTGCTGACTACGTCTTCGTAGGTTCGAATCCTACTCTCCCCACATTATAAAATCCCAAGAAAAATTTTTCTTGGGATTTTTGTTTTAATATCATTTTATAAGCATTAATTTAATATACTTTTAAGGGTACGATGAATTAAATCCACTATTTTTGTAAAACTATATTTATTTAAAAATAATGTTAATGTGTAGTCCTAAATATTTGTATTTTTTCTTGTTCTTTAGTATACTATATTCGCAAAAAACATTTTCGCAATGTTTTTCTATAGAAAGTATTTTGGTAGATGCTTGTTCACCTAATCTTCCCGTTAATGAAGAAGGGTATAATGAAATGGTTCGTTTTAAAATTGGTACTACAGCTGTTAACATGACCACAACCCCCTTGGTTGTTAGTTGGCCTAATGTCTCTAATTCTTGGCTTGGACTTATCCAAAATGCAACCACTGCAACAAAAGTAGCAGCTTTAAATGCCGACATTGCTTCTGCAGGAAGTTGTGGGGTTATTTTAGAACCAACTAATGGGATTTTACCTGCAAATGCAGAAGTTATTTTGGTTTCAAGTCAAAATTTTAATACGGCATTCAATTCTTTTTCCGCTTTGACTGGAACTATTTATATGATTTTTCAAAATAATCCTAGTACTATAGGAGGGAATTTTGCCAATTATTATGTAGTTCCAGGAATCCAAACTTTGACGATGTCTTTTGGAGCTTGTACACAAAATGTTTCTTATGATAGAAGTCTTTTAATAAATAAATTTGGAACCTATGGAGGTCCTGCTACTGATAATGATGGAGCTACAGTGAATTATACTCCTGCTGGTGTTGCATCCTATATTAACAATGGTTGTAGCGCGCCAATACCACCATTTTTGGTTAATGCAGGAACTCCTCAAACTGCCTGTAAAGGAAGTACTATAAGCCTTGCAGGAACTGCCCAAGGACAACAAACAGTTTTATGGACTGCACCAAGTGGAACTTTTTCTGCACCAACTAATTTAAATACCAATTTCACAATTGATCCGAATACAGTTGGAAATTCTATTACTTTAACTTTATCTATTACTAACAGCTGTAACGTTATAAAATCTTCTACTGTTACTATTAATTTAACTTCTATAAGTGCTCCAACTGTAACTAGCCCTGTCAGTTATTGTCAAAATGTTATCGCTTTTCCTTTGTTAGCAACTTCTTCTGGTGGAGGAGTTTTACATTGGTATGGAACAAATGCTAGTGGAGGAACGGCTTCTGCTATAGTTCCAACTCCTTCTACTGTATCTTTGGGGACCACAACTTATTATGTAAGTCAAACTATAGCAGGATGTGAAAGTGTTAGAACTCCAATATTAGTTACCATTGCCAACACCGGACCACTTTTAAATTTGCATTGTGATCCTGCTAATTCTAGCCAATCTTCTTTGTATTTTCAATTTGATAATGTTGGACAAACCGATTATTCCTATTCCTATTCGATAAATGGAGGTCTTCCAATAAATGGGACTTGGACAACTCCAAATCATTTTATTGTTAGTGGATTGACTCTTGGTCAATCAGTTACTTTTAATTTAACGGCTAATGGTATTACTTGTGTGGGGTCTGAAAGCACTACATGTAATACTGCTTGTACAACTACTATTGCTCCAGATTTTGCTGCCATCGCACCAATTTGTGTAAATGTAACTCCGCCAATTTTGGCATTAACTTCTCCAAATGGAATATCGGGTACTTGGTCTCCAGCAACTATAAATAATACGACAAGCGGAACATTTCCTTATATATTTACACCAAATTATACACTGTTTCCATGCTCTAGTCAGCAAATATTGAATGTCACTATCAATTCTAATCCAACAGTGACTATAAATAGTCCACCAGTTTGTCAAGGAACTTCCGCAACTGTAACAGCAATTCCTGGTGCTGCCGGAACTTATTCTTATGCATGGACGGTTCCATCAGGTTCTAACCCTGGAGATGTACCTTCTTTTACCACGAATATTGCAGGAATCTATAGTGTAATTATTACCAATATTGTTAGTGGATGTGCTAGTGCAAGTACTACAAGCACAGTAATTATTAATTCTAACCCAACCGTAACTGTAAATAGTCCAACTATTTGTCAAGGTCAATTAGTAAATATTATAGCTTCACCATCACCATCTGGAAACTATTCTTATTCATGGACGGTTCCATCAGGAACAAATCCTGGGGATGTTCCTGCATTTAATACTAGTAGTGCTGGAGTTTATAATGTTGTTATTACCAATACCATTACTGGTTGCTCTAGTTCTAGTACTTCGGGAGCTTTAACTGTTAATCCCAACCCAACGTTAACCGTTAACAGTCCATCTGTTTGTCAAGGAACCTCAGCAACTGTAATTGCAACTCCTGGAAGTATTGGAACCTATTCTTACACATGGACGGTTCCATCTGGAACCAATCCTGGAGATGTGCCGTCATTTTTTACCAATATTGCAGGAATTTATAGTGTAATTATTACTAATACTATTACTGGATGTTTTAGCGTAAGTACTTCTGGTATTGTAACTGTTAATCCATTACCAGCAATCACCGTTACCAGTCCAACGGTTTGCCAAGGGCAATTGGCAACGGTTACTGCAACAGCAACAACTTCAGCACCTTATTCTTTTGTTTGGAGTGTTCCAGCAACTGTGCCAAACCCTGGAGATGTACCTTCTTTTACCACTGGAATTGCAGGAGTTTATAGCGTAATTACCACCAATACCCTTACCGGGTGTATTGGAGCTAGTGCATCGGGTACCGTTACTTTGATTACCGCCCCAACCTACAGCATCCCAAGCTCTTACCAAGTATGTGATGACAACAACGATGGCGTATCTTGCGCGTTTGTTTTAAACACTAAAGACCCAGAGATTTCTAGCTCTGGCAGTACCATCACCTACCACTTAACGCTAACCGATGCTCAAACAGGAGCCAACCCATTACCATCTAGCACCCCGTATTGTAATATTACCAATCCGCAAACTATTTATGTAAGAGTATTCAATCCACTAGCAACAGCATGTGCTTCTTTTACTTCCTTC
>CANGCT010000131.1 GCA_947452415.1 Flavobacteriaceae bacterium | reverse complement strand
GTTTTTCTATTTTTGACATTTATCTTTTCAAATGAATTCTTAACGTACAAATTTAGTGTATTTTTGCAGAAGTTATTCCAAGTTTGGAATTTAGTTAATTATTGAAATTGCAATTGATTTTTGCAATTGAAATGGATATTGAAAAATGGAAAATTTTAAAATGATTGCCAAAACCTTTTTTGGTTTTGAAGAAATACTAGCTAAAGAGTTACAGCAATTGGGTGCTCAAGAGGTTGAAATAGGAACTAGAATGGTAGGTTTTAAAGGCGATAAAGGGTTTATGTATAAAGCCAATTTGTCGTTGCGAACTGCCTTGAAAATATTGAAACCCATTTATTATTTCCGAGCAAAAACCGATGCGTTGTTGTACAAAGGCATCCAAGGAATTGATTGGAGCAAGTATTTGAACGCCAATCAAACCTTTGTTATTGATACCACAATCCATTCAGATCATTTTAAACATTCGCAATTTGTTTCACAAAAAGCAAAAGATGCTATTGTAGATCAGTTTCGCGATAGAACTGGGCAACGTCCTAGCGTAGATAAAGATTTCCCCGATTTAAGAATTAACATCCACATTGATAAAGATCAAATTTCAGTAGCGTTGGATACTTCGGGCGCATCCTTGCACCATCGAGGGTATAGAACGGCTACCAATATTGCACCTATAAACGAAGTTTTGGCAGCAGGAATGTTGTTGTTGGCAGGTTGGGAAGGCAAAACCGATTTACTCGACCCAATGTGTGGTTCGGGAACTATTTTGGCGGAAGCCGCAATGATTGCTTGTAATATTCCGGCAAACATCAATAGAAAAGAATTTGCTTTCGAAAAATGGAACGATTGGGATAATGACCTTTTTGACCAAATTATTGATGCTTTAATGAAACGTACTCGTGAATTTCATTACACAATAAAAGGTTTTGATAAAGCGCCGAGTGCTGTTGAAAAAGCGAAAGCCAATATTAAAAACGCTAATCTGGATGATTATATAACCATTGACCAAAAGAATTTCTTTGATACCGAAAAAGAAACTTCGGGACCTTTGCAAATGGTTTTCAATCCACCTTATGGGGAACGTTTGGATATTGATTTAGAGCGTTTTTACAGAGAAATGGGAGACACCATGAAGCAACATTATCCGGGTACAAATGCTTGGTTTATCACTGCTAATTTGGAAGCCTTAAAATTTGTTGGATTAAAACCTTCTAGAAAAATTAAGTTGTTCAACGGAAGTTTGGAAGCACGTTTGGTGAAATACGAAATGTATGAAGGCAGTAAACGAACCAAATTTCAAGTTGAAAAAGAGGAAGAAACGGAAGAAGATTCTAGTTTAGATTTCAAATAATAAGTTACAATTATGTCTAAAAAAACAAAATCATTTGTTTACAACCTTTTAGGTTTTGCATTATTTTTTATTCCGTTGCAAGCGGTTTTAACACGTTTCACTAACTTAACCGGGTTATGGATTCCAATAACGGCTTTTGTTATTGGAACTATTTTAGCACCAAAGTTTCAAGCAGTTCGCACCAAAGACGGAGAGAAATTATTCATGAAATGGCTTTTTGTAAAAGGCGTGAAGGAGATTAAAAGGTAATTTCTAAATACCTCTCAACCCATCAATTAAAGCATCAATATCTTCTTTGGTATTATAATGGCTAAAAGAGATTCGTAAACTCGGTTTTTTCAAATCTTCCTTTGCTAGAATTTCTGCTAAAACGTGGGATGGTTTTACACTTCCACTTTGGCAGGCACTTCCGCGAGAAACCGCAATGCCTTTCATATCCAAATTAAATAAAATCATGGCAGTTTTTTCTTCCGAAAAAGGCAACAAAACATTTAAAATATTATAAAAAGTTTCTACTCCGTTAGTTTTAATTTCTGGAAAATTAGTTTGAAGTAAAATTGAACAATAATTTTTCAAGTCAGCAATATACTTTCTTTCCGTATCCAAATGTTCGTAAGATAGTTCTATAGCCTTAGCCATTCCTGCTACTTGATGCACTGCTTCGGTTCCGGCACGAAGTCCTTTTTCTTGTTCTCCACCAAATAAAAATGGTTGTAAAAGCATTCCTTTTTTTACATAAGCAAATCCAACACCTTTAGGTCCGTGGAATTTATGAGCACTAGCCACAATGAAATCTACAGGTAATTCGTGCAAGTTGAATTCTGTTTTCCCAACAGATTGTACAGTGTCGCAATGAAAAAGAGCATGGTGTTGGTGGCAAATTCTTCCTGTTTTTTCTATATCTAAAACGGTTCCAATTTCGTTGTTTACGTGCATTAGGGTGACTAAAGTTTTTACATTTTTAGACAGTAAATTCACCAAATGAGTAGTATCAATAGCTCCAGAAGGAAGCGTATTCAAAAAATCCACTTCAATTCCGAATTGTTTTTGCAAATGCTTAACCGTGTACAATGTAGCATGATGTTCCACTTTGTTGGTAATGATTCGTTGTACATACAGGTCTTTTACAGCGCTTTTAAGAATCCAATTGGTTGCTTCGGTGGCATTGGAAGTAAAAATAATTTCTTGCGCAGCACAGCCAAGAATTTTGGCAATTGTTTTACGAGAAGTTTCCATAATATTTTTGGCACCTCTACCAAAACTATGGGTAGAGGAGGGATTTCCAAAATCATTTTGAAGTACCTGCATCATTTCAGTTATCACTTCTTCCCGAAGTGGAGTGGTTGCTGCATTATCCAAATATATTTTTTTCATCTATGCTTAATCTTTATTTTATTTAATATAATTCCCAAAACCCAAAACCTAGAACCCAAAACCTATCTAACGTTCTGCTTAAAATAAACCTCAGTTGCTCCCAAGCCATATTTTTGATAATTGGCATCTTGAAAGGAAATTCCTTCGTATCGGTTTAGCATAAAATCGAGTTCGGCTTTCAAAACACCTTCACCAACACCATGAATAAAAACAATTTTAGGGATGCGATTCCGAATCGAAAATTCAATGTGTCTTTTGGCAGTTTCGGTCTGAATTGTTAGGATGTCATAGTTGCTCATTCCTCTTGAATTTTTCACTAATTTTTCAATGTGCAAATCAAATTCTGGAACGCCTCTTTCTACTTTATCCGACTTGAAAGTAGGGGTGTTGTACTTTTTTACAGGCTGTGTATCTATATTTATTTTATATAAAGTATCACTTTTTGTAATGTTATTTAAGTCATTGGATTTGTTTATCTTAACTAATTCGTTGACAAAATAAGTCATCGTAAATTTATCCGTAGTTTCTATCGTAACTTCGTTATTTTTAACTGACACTACTACACCATCTACAGCTTCGTCTATTACTGAAACTGTGTCGCCAACATTAAATATCTTTGTGATCATCTTCGGTATCTTTTGGTGGAATTTTAGCAGATAATTTTATCATCCCAAACATAAAAACTACTAGTGCAATACAGGTAATTATTACATTAGGTTTGGCAGTATTTTGTTCGTAGAATGCAATAAAAATTGCAACAATCATTATTAGAAATAAAAACTTTTTCATAAGGCTAGTTTTAAAATTCAAAAATAGAAAACTTAAATTAGATAGATGTGTTTTAAAAAATTATTTGTAAAATTGTAGATAATTATTTCAAAATGGAAAACTACATGTTACCCTGCATGTTTAAAAAGATGTTCGGGATGGACTGTATAGGATGTGGAATTCAGCGTTCTTTTAAACTAATCCTAGATGGAGAGTTTGTAAAAGCATTTACTACGTTTCCTGCTATTTACACTTCACTCCTTTTCTTTTTTTCTGTGATATATTACACTATAGACCCAAAACATAGGAGACACAAAACAGTTATTTTTTTGGCAATTAGTAATGCAATTATAATGATAGCTTCGTATGTTTACAAAATGAAATTTCTTTTCTAAATAATAAACTTTAAAAAAAATGGAAAACCAAAAATTACCCAATGCAACCGCAGTATTAATCCTCGGAATTTTATCCATCTTAACTTGCTGTTGTTATGGCTTGTTTGGCTTGGCTTTAGCATTTATCGGTTTGTATTTAACGCATAATGATTTAAAAACTTATAATGCAGCACCTGAACGATTCATTAATTTCCAACAATTAAATACAGGTAAAATATTATGTATTATAGGAATAGTATTGAATGCTATTATGCTTCTTTATTTTATTTGGATAATTAAAATGATTGGATTTGAAGCATTACAGAATCCTGCTTTGCTGCAAGAAAAACTAAAACACTTGCAAAGTCTTGGCAGATAAAATCATAAAAAACCTGCTTGAAAATTTTCAAGCAAGTTTTCTATATTCTATAATCTTTATTCTATTTTCTTAAAGAAATTATCTCGTAAACAGTAACTCTCTGTATTTAGTCAAAGTCCACGTTTCATTATCCACTAAAAGTTCCAATTTATCGCAGTGTTCTCTAATCACTTCAAAGTAAGGTTTTACTTTGTCACAATACGATTCAGCCATTTTTTGAGCATCCGTTAAGGCATTTGCAGCTTTACGAGCTTCGGTCATTGCTTCTACTTGCGTATTAATACCTTCAATATGTTCTGAAATTTCTTTAATTAAAACAATTTGCTCTTTACCGATTTTTTTAAATTCGTCCCCAAAGATTTCTTTCAATCCGCGAACGTTTTCAATCAAGGTATTTTGGTAACGAATAGCCGTTGGAATTACATGGTTACGAGCAATATCGCCAAGAACTCTTCCTTCAATTTGGATTTTCTTAGTGTACTCTTCCAATTCAATTTCATATCGAGCTTCTACCTCAACGTGGTTCATTACGTTTAAGTCTTTAAATAAGTCTAATGCTTTTTGAGAAACCTTAGCTTTCAATGCTGCTGGAGTAGTTTTATGGTTACTCAAGCCACGTTTTTTTGCTTCTTTTTCCCAAGCATCGCTATAACCGTCTCCTTCAAAAAGGATTTTTTTAGTTCCTTTAATATATTCTCTCAATACATTAAAAATAGCTTCATCTTTCTTTAAATCATTCAATTCAATTAAAGTATCCACTTCTTTTTTAAACTCTTTTAATTGTTTCGCAATAATAGAATTCAAAGTTGTCATAGCATTGGCACAGTTTGCAGAAGAACCAACTGCTCTAAATTCAAATTTATTTCCTGTAAAAGCAAATGGGGATGTTCTATTTCTATCGGTATTATCCAACATTACGTCTGGAATTTTACCCACCACATTCAATTTTAAATCGGTTTTTTCTTCTGGAGATAATTTTCCTTTAGAAACCCCTTCCAATTCGGCCAAAACTTTAGTCAATTGCTCTCCAATAAATACCGAGATAATCGCAGGAGGCGCTTCGTTAGCGCCAAGTCGGTGGTCGTTACTTGCAGTTGCAATGGAAGCACGCAATAACTCTTCATAATCATTTACCGCTTTAATAGTATTGATAAAAAAAGACAAAAACTGTAAGTTACTCATTGGCGTTTTACTTGGAGAAAGTAAATTTACACCAGTATCTGTAGCCAAGGACCAGTTATTATGTTTTCCAGATCCATTAACACCCTTAAACGGTTTTTCATGGAAAAGTACTTTAAAATCATGACGTTCTCCAACTTTAGACATCACATCCATCAAAAGAGAATTGTGGTCTACTGCTAAATTTGTTTCTTCAAATATTGGCGCCAACTCAAATTGATTTGGCGCTACTTCGTTGTGACGTGTTTTTACTGGAATTCCTAACAACATGCATTCTTCTTCCAATTCTCTCATGTAATTTAAAGCACGGGAAGGAATCGATCCAAAATAATGGTCGTCTAATTGTTGCCCTTTAGCGGAGGTGTGTCCAAGCAAAGTTCTACCCGTCATTACAATATCTGGGCGAGAATTAGCCAACGAACTATCTACTAAGAAATATTCTTGTTCCCAACCTAAAGTGGCGGTAACTTTCTTTACGTTTTTATCAAAATATTTACAAACATCGGTTGCTGCTTCATCCACAGCATTCAAAGCACGTAAAAGTGGTGTTTTATAATCTAATGCTTCTCCGGTATAAGAGATGAATACAGTAGGAATACACAAAGTAGTTCCTAAGATAAAAGCAGGAGAAGTTGGATCCCAAGCCGTATATCCTCGGGCTTCGAATGTATTTCTAATTCCTCCATTTGGAAAAGAAGAAGCATCTGGTTCTTGTTGTACTAATTGCCCACCACCAAATTTCTCAACAGGATCCGAACCATCGTAGGAAGTTTCAAAAAACGCATCGTGTTTTTCGGCAGTTGTACCTGTTAGTGGCTGAAACCAATGCGTGTAATGGGTTACGCCTTTGCTTAAAGCCCATTCTTTCATTCCCATAGCGATATAATCGGCTAATTTTCTGTCAATTTTAGTTCCGTGCTGCACAGCATCTTTTACCCCTTTGTGCGCATCTGAAGTCAAAAATTGCTTCATTGCTTTATCATTGAACACATTCGATCCAAAAAGATCCGATTTTCTACCGGCTTCTTCAAATTTTACAGGCTTTCTACCTGATGCTTCTTTTAATGCTTGAAAACGTAAAGTTGACATAAAAATTAATTTTT
>CANGCT010000130.1 GCA_947452415.1 Flavobacteriaceae bacterium | reverse complement strand
TACAGAACTTAGAGAATTAAAAGACGAACGTGTTTTTGAATTTTTTGATTTTATTTCTTTAGACGACGGAGAACTTCCACTTGAATTGTTGGTTTCAAATGTTGTTAATCCAAATTCTTTTGAGAATTTCGAGAAGGATGAAATAGTATTAGAATCTCAATTTAAACGTACATTCCTTCTTGAAAATGGAAAAATAGTCTACAAAAATAATTCTACTAAAGCCGATTACAAACAAAGTGAAGTTGGCACCCCCGATTATTCCGATTTGCTTTTGGATAAATATATTTCGGTTATTGAAATTGCCAATCCAATGCATAGTTTGTGGAGTGATGGCAGATGGAATAAACTCACTATGGCACATGGATGTTATTGGGGAAAGTGTACCTTTTGTGATATTTCTTTAGATTACATCAAATTATACGAACCTATTGCTGCTAAAACGTTAGTAGATAGAATGGAAGAAATGATCGCGCAAACGGGCGAAAATGGATTTCATTTTGTTGATGAAGCAGCACCTCCGGCCTTAATGCGGGAGGTTGCTCTAGAAATTCTACGACGAAAATTAGTGGTTACTTGGTGGACCAACATTCGATTTGAAAAAAGTTTTACTGCCGATTTAACTGTTTTACTGAAACAATCCGGTTGTATTGCTGTTTCGGGTGGATTGGAAGTTGCTTCTGACCGACTTTTGAATTTAATTAAAAAAGGAGTTACCGTAGAGCAAGTTGCCCAAGTTACCAGAAACTTTACCGAAAGTGGGATTATGGTGCATGCCTATTTAATGTATGGCTATCCTACCCAAACGATTCAAGAGACCATCGATAGTTTGGAAATGGTGCGTCAAATGTTTGAATCAGGAATCTTACAATCTGGTTTTTGGCACCAATTTGCAATGACAGCGCACTCTCCCGTTGGAATGTTTCCCGAAGAATTTGGCGTAATTCCAGAAAAAAATAAAATTACATTTGCCAATAACGACATTAATTTTAAAGATAAAACAGGAATTGACCACGATAAATTCAGTTTTGGATTGAAAAAATCATTGTTCAATTTTATGCACGGAATCTGTTTGGATTATCCGCTACAAGATTGGTTTGAATTTAAAATTCCGAAAACCAAAGTGCCATCCAATTACATTTATTCCATTCTTACAGAAATTCCCCCTTTGGGGGTTAGGGGGCTTTCAAAAATTATTTGGATAGGAGGTAAGCCTTCTATTAAAACCTTTACAAAATCTAAAAAAGGGCAATCTTGGCAAATGCAGCAACTAACTTTTCAGGATAAAATTGACACTTTTGAAATAGTATTAGAAGAAGAAAAAGGCAATTGGTTAGTTGAAATATTGGAATTACTCTCTGTTAACAACGAAAATTCGTACACGTTTACTACCCTAAAAACTAATTTCGAAACTAATTTCGAAGACTTCGAATTGTTCTGGTACTCCAAGCCAGTACAACAATTGCGGCAACATGGTTTATTAGTGCTTTAAACATTTCATGATTTTTAATTTTAGCAACACTATTTTTTTGTTTAATGCATTATTTAATAAAATTTCGAACTTATTTTTAAATTAAATTAAATTTTTTTCTTCTTTTTTTGAAGATATAATAATATAAAAAAATATTAAATTATTTCGTGTAAATAGTTGATATTTAAATTATTAAAATTAAACTTTCTTCAAAATTAAATTTAAGAAACTATTAAGAAACTTTTCTTTTTTGCAAAATCATATAGTATATATTTGCATCGATTACTGGAATAATAAAAAAGTATTTACATGTTAATTCAAGATAAAAAAATTAACTAAATTTCTAATTCATGAATAAAAAATTGAAAACATTCTTAATAATTATGGGAATTTTAATTTTAGGAGGTGTTATTGCTGGTCCTAAGTTTAAAGATTATTTGGTTAATAATTTAGGAAAAAGAGATTTGCAATCTGAAGAGGCTGCTTTCACTTTGAAAACTAAAGATATTTTGGCAGAATTTACAGCAAATGAAACTGCTGCTAACAAAAAGTATCTTGAAAAACCAGTAGTAATATCTGGTGTAATTACTTCGGTTAATGACAAAGAAGTGATTATAGATGAAGTTGTGGTTTGTGGTTTTACAACTGCCGATGCTACTTTAAAAGTAGGTCAATCTGTTAATGTTAAAGGTCGTGTTATTGGTTATGACGACTTGATGGGTGGCGTAAATATGGATCAATGTTCAATAAATAAATAACTAAATTAAAAATGAAATTACTAAAAATCACGCTTTCAGTTTTCTTTCTTTTTTGTTTTGGCTTAGCCAATGCACAAGATGATTTGATGAACGAATTAAATGCAGGCAAATCAGATAAAAAAGAAATTGCCTCTGCAGCCTTTAAAGGTTTGCAAGTTGCCAATATGCAATCTACTAAACTTCCTGCTCAAGGAGAATTTTATTTCTTAGTTTCTCACCGTTTTGGAGATTTAACTAATGGTGCTAACAACTTTTTTGGCTTAGATGCTGCTTATACAAAATTAGGTGGTATTTATGGAGTTACTAATTGGCTTTCTCTTGGTTTGTCTAGACAAACTTATCAAAAAACTTACGAATTAGCTGCCAAATATAAATTGGCTAATCAAATGACAGATGGTTTTCCTGTTACTATTGTAGGATATAATACTATGGACATAAGAAGTGATTTAAAAACCGATTTGTATCCTGATTTAAAAGCAAACGATCGTTTTGCATATACTACACAATTAATTGTTTCTAGAAAATTGAATAATTCATTATCTCTTGAAGTGAATCCGATTTTGGTTCATAAAAATTTATATGATGAACTTTCCGATCAAAAAAATACTTTCTTGCTTGGAACTGGTGCAAGATGTAAAATCTCAAAAAGATTAAGTGTTAATTTAGATTATGCAGCAAGATTGAACATGCCTGAGGCTTATGATTTTTCTTCTCACAATCCTATAACCTTAGGGTTAGATATTGAAACAGGTGGTCACGTTTTTCAATTGGTATTATCTAATAGCCAAACAATGAATGATGTTGCATATTATACAACAGCATCAGGAATTAAAGGTGGTAAAGGAATTTTCTTCGGATTTAACATGTATAGAGTTTTTTAATAAAAAAATAGATATGAAAAATATAAAATTAATTATAATAGCATTACTAGTTGGAACTGCATTTTTTGTTTCTTGTGATTCCAGAACACAACAAGATTTAGAAGGAATTGTCTCTAATCCAACATATACAAAAAACGTTAAGCCAATCATGGATGCTAAATGTGTAGGTTGTCATTCTCAGGCTGGACAAGGAAATTATCCAGATTTAGATACCTATCAAAATGTTGTAGATTCTCAAAATGGTACAAACAGTTCTAAATTATTATGTAGTATTCAAGCAGGTGCTTGTACATCGGACAGAATGCCTAAAAGTGATGCACCATTATCTAACGGAAGTATAAATACTATTAAAAATTGGATTGATAATAATTATCCAGAAAACTAATCTAAAATAAAATAACTATGAATAAAGTAATTGTTACCATCGTTTGCTTCATTTTCTCAACAGTTGTGTTTTCTCAAAAAATGATCACTCGTTCAGGAGAAATAAAATTTGATGCTACTGTTTCAGGAGCATTAGATCCTGTTATTGCAACTAATTCTTCAGTATCTTCAATATTTGATAAAACAACTGGAGAAATTGTAGTGCAAGGTTTGGTTAAATCCTTCAAATTCAAATCTCCTTTAATGGAGGAGCATTTCAATGAAAATTATATGGAAAGTGATAAACTTCCTAAAACTAGTTTTAAAGGAAAAGTGGTTGGATATGATGGAAAATCTGGTTCTTATGATGTAGAAGGAGATTTAACTATTCATGGGGTTGCTAACAAAGTAAAAACTAAAATGACGGTTACTGCTGGGGCTAAAACTTCGATTGCTGGTGCATTTGTTGTAAAATTAGTTGATTACAAATTAGATGTTCCTGCGATGGCTAAGAAAACACTCGCCGAAACTGCTAAGATTTCAATTAAATTAGAATTAGAGAATAAATAAAAATATAATCCTTAAAAATTATCATGAAACATTTTTTCAAACTATCACTAGTTGCATTGCTTTTTTGTTTTGCTACTTCTTTAAATGCTCAGACTGCTGGAACAATGACTTTTAAATTCACTAATCCAGTGCATACCTCTGGTAATTATGAAACTAATGGTCGTTATGCTATGGCTGTATGGATTGAGAGTTGTACTACTTGTGGTGCGGGTACAACCGCTGGGACTTCTGCTTATGTAAGAACAAGTATGCGTTATTGGGGTGGAAATACATCCGATCATTTACCTACATGGGTAACAAAATCAGGGTCTAGTACTACTGGTGCAACAACAGGTGCAACCCAAACCATTTTTACAGCAAGAACAGTTACCTGGAATGGTACTAATGCCGCAGGAACTACATTGTTAGCAGATGGAAATTATAGAGTGTGTATTCAAGAAACTTGGGGACATGGTTCGGCTACTGTAACAAGATATTTTCCTTTTGTTAAAGGAACTGCTGTCTACAATAACACAACAGATGTTGCTAATGATACAAACTTTAATACAGTTTCTCTTAACTGGACACCAACACTTGCAAATGATACTTTTGCAAAAGGACCAGAAGTTGTAGTTTACCCAAATCCATCTAAAGGAATTTTTAATTTAGATATAAAATCTCAAATTAATAATATTACTGTAGTAAATGTTTTAGGTGCTGTTGTATATGAAGAAAATATTGACGCTAATTCAACAATAACTACTAGAAGCATTGATCTTTCTAGTTTTAATAATGGTGTTTACATTATTCATGTTACAGGAGATACTGGATCTACAAGTTATGAAGTGGTATTAGATAAATAATTCAGTTTATTTTATTGTATAAAAAAGGCATCCTATAGGGTGCCTTTTTACATTTATTTAACCTCAGTAAGTAATTTTTTAAGTTTTGGAGTTTCATAAAACTTGTAATCTCCATTGGTATCGGAATATATTAAAAACGCTTGTAATTCTTTATGCTTTTTTAGAAACACTTTCGCTTTTTCCAATCCCATAACTAATATTCCAGTAGCGTTTGCATCAGAAGTGATGCATTCTTTAGAAATAACAGAAACACTTAACAGATTATTTTTAGTAGGATAACCAGTTTTCGGATCAATATGATGTGAATATTTTACATTATCCTCAATAGTGAATTTTCTATAGTTACCAGATGTTGCAATGGCATATCCATCAAGTTTAACAATCATTATATCTGGGTTGTCTTGAGTTTTAGAATCAATAGGTTTTTCAATTCCGATACTCCATTTTTCTCCATTTGGCATCAATCCTTTTACAAATACTTCACCACCAATTTCTACAATATAGGATGTTATTTTTTTAGAATTTAAAAAAGCAGCAATAACATCTACCGAATAGCCTTGTGCAAAAGCATTAAAATCTAAAGAAACTCTAGCGTCATGCTTTATTATTGTATCTCCTTTTAATTCGATTAAATTAAATCCCACAAATTTTAAGATACTATCTATTATTTTAGGTTCTATTTTTTCTTTTTTACCAGGGCCAAATCCCCATGCATTTACTAACGGATAAACCGTTGGGTCAAAAGCACCATTGGTGTTTGTATAAACTTCTTTGGCTTTTTTGAAACAAGTAATAAAATAATGGTCTAAGACTACATTTTGTTGGTTGGAATTTATTCTAGATATAATAGAATTTGGGTTGTAGGTTGAAACTGATAAATCAAAATCGTGTAAAATACTATCTATTTCATTTTTAAAAAATCGTTCTTTTTCATCTAAATAGGTAATGTGGTAAGTTGTGCCTTGTGCAAATCCTTCAACTACCATTGGATCTATTTGACAAAAGCCTTTTATTGAAATAATAAATAGAAGGAAGGTGTATTTAAGTGTTTTTTGCATGATTTTATTTGCAATTAATTTTCGGATATTTTAATTTATAGATTCCGCCAAGTTGTTTGGATTTGGATATGTCTTTACAGCCTTCGCTAACTTTGGAAGTTTTCAATAATAGTTTTCCTCTTTTTAGATAATATTCGGGAAGGTATTCATTGATTTCAATGGCTTTATTAAGATTTAAAATAGCAGATTTAAAATCGTTTAATTTTTCATATTCTAAAGCAATAAAATAATAAGATTTGTCATTTTTAGAATCCAATAAAAGATACTTTCTATAATCGGAAATACTTGCTTGATGTAAGTTTAATTTTCCTTTGGCGAATGCCCTCTGGAAATAAGCAGAGGCAAATTTTGGATTTATTTTTAATGCTTCGTCAAAATTTTGAATAGCATTTTTATAATTTTTTAAATAACAATTCAGCACTCCTTTTTTATAATAAGCGCTATCGGTTTTTGTTGTGATTTCTTCTTTATTATATTTTGATAAGGCAGGTGAAATTTCTTTATAATTTCGTTTTAAATTGCCATAATACAAATCCTCCTCTGCAGTAGAATTATAATCTATTACTTTTTCAAACTCTTTAATTGCTGCTAAATAATTCTTCTGTTGGGCTTTTATCCAACCACT
>CANGCT010000129.1 GCA_947452415.1 Flavobacteriaceae bacterium | reverse complement strand
CATTTCGTCTGTACAATACTCCGAAGATTCCGATACAAAATAGTAAAACGGAAAGGAAAATGTAATTTTCTATACCTATTTGATTTAAAATATTCTCCATATTAGTTACCTTTTTTTTCTTTTTTAGACAATAAAACCGCACCAATCATTGCTACTAAAAGCAATACCGAAGCAAATTCAAACGGAACCATAAAACCATCTTTATCATCCAACAAAACGGTTCCTAATTTTTTTATCGATTGAAAATCGGTATGACTTGTATAATATTCGCCAACAAATGGTTTAGAATACATGAAGATTACTACCAAAGCAGAACTCAATAATACGAAAACAGTTATTGCGCCAAGTCTTGTAATTCTAGGCTTGTGCACCTCGTCTTCATTATTTAAATTCATCAACATAATTGTGAATAAAAAGAGCACCATAATGGCTCCCGAATAAACGATGATGTGAACAAGCGCTAAAAATTGTGCGTTAAATAATAAATAATGTCCGGCTATAGAGAAAAAGCACAACACTAAATAAATAGCACTATGAATAGGGTTTTTGCTATAAATTGTCAAAAATGCAGTGGACAAAGTGAAGGCCGACAAAATGTAAAATATAATAAGTATTGGTGCCATAATTAATTCAGTTTTTTAGTATTTGCCAAAGCCATTTCCATCGGCATTACTAATTTATCTTTTCCAAAAATGAAATCTTCTCTATCGTAATTTGCAGGAACTAATTCTTTAGAAATTGTCAAATAGACAGCATCTTTTGGACACGCTTCTTCACACAATCCACAGAAAATACAACGCAACATATTGATTTCATAGATCTCAGCATATTTTTCTTCGCGGTACAAATGTTCTTCACCCGGTTGGCGTTCGGCAGCTTTCATTGTGATTGCTTCTGCTGGACAAGAAAGCGCGCACAACCCACAAGCAGTACAGTTTTCGCGACCTTGCTCATCCCGTTTCAACATATGTTGCCCACGATACACCGGACTAAATTCCCGAACTTGTTCTGGATAATGAATCGTTGCCTTTTTTCTAAAAAAGTGTTTAATGGTAATCCATAAACCTTTTACAATTGCAATCAGGTACATTCTTTCCAAAAACGTCATTTCCTTGTTGGAAACTTGTTTTTTCTTACCTGATAACGAAATACTTTGTATCTCCATTTTTATAGCTATTATTATTTTTTAGAAGCCATTCCTGCTATCCGTTGCAAGCTTTTTCGTTTCAAACCATTTTTGTAATTTTATAAAAAGAGCTTCCGTTGGTCGCTTTTTTATAAAAACAAAAATTGGTTTTCCACTTCAAAAGGCTTTCCACTTCTATCAGGGCTAAGCTTATCAGTAATCTTTATTTTTTAAAACCTATTTTCGTTCGTTCTATTTTGTTCTCTTGTTTATCAATCAATTCATCCAAATAACTAAAAACTAATTCAATGTTTTTGTTTTGATTGTTAAGTTTCATTTTTATTTCTTCAATATCCAATTTCATATTCATTGTATCAGCAAGAACTTCTCTAATTTTAGCAAAAACTCTAATAATTTGAATATTTACTTTTATTGCTGTTGGACTATTCAAAACACTCGAAAGCATTGCAACACCTTGTTCCGTAAACGCCATTGGAATATATCTGTTTCCTCCCCAACTTGAGGTGCCAATTTGGCTCCTCAAGATTTCACTTTCAATTTCAGTCAGCTCAAACATAAAATCTTCTGGAAATCTTTCTATATTTCTACGAACTTGTCTTTTTAATTGCTTTGTTTCAACAGCATAAAGTTCCGCCAAATCTTTATCCAACATTACTTTTTGATTTCTAATTAGATATATCTTATTAGAAATAATCTCATTTGGAATAATTGTTAATTTTCTATCCATCTTTTTGATTATCAATGGTATTGCAATTTGCGATACCTTTAGTTATTGATTATTAAAAACGTATAAAGCATTATTTTTCAAATATATACAAAGTATATTTTCTTATTTATATCTAAAATCCAAAATAAGCAAAAATCTCTCCTCTTAAAAGCACTATCCCTGTTATAATAATATTGACAATAGAAAGTGGAATTAATATTTTCCAACCTAAATTCATCAATTGATCGTATCTAAATCTTGGAATAGTCCATCTAATCCACATAAAGAAGAAGATGAAAAAGCAAAGTTTTGCAAACAACGCTCCCATTCCTATTACATTTCCAAGATTTACTCCCCAGTGTTCTACTACCCAACTCATTCCTGGGTAATTATATCCTCCAAAGAATAAAACCGAAATAATAGTTGCCGAAATAAACATATTAGCATATTCTGCAAACAAATAAAATCCCATTTTCATAGAAGAATACTCGGTGTGGTATCCTCCTATTAATTCCGATTCGCATTCTGCTAAATCGAAAGGAGTTCTATTAGTTTCTGCAAAAGCACAAATTAAAAAAATTAAAAATGATAACGGTTGGTAAAAAACATTCCAATGCAAACCATGTTGTTGTACAGAAATTTCTTTCAAACTCAACGTTCCAGTCATCATCAATAAAGCTATCATCGATAATCCCATAGCAACTTCATAAGAAACCATTTGCGATGCTGCACGAACCGCACCCATCAATGAGAACTTATTATTAGACGCCCATCCACCAATCATTATTCCGTAAACTCCAATAGATACTACTGCAAAAATATACAATAAAGCACTATCGGTATCGGTTGCTTGAAGTAGAATATCTCTCCCAAAAATATGCAATTTATCTCCCCACGGAATTACAGCACTAGTCATTAATGCGGCACTCATGGCTATTGCAGGACCTACAAAAAATAGAAATTTATTTTTTGTGTTTGGTTCAAATTCTTCTTTAGCAAAAAGTTTCATTCCATCGGCAAGCGGTTGCAATAATCCACCCCAACCAGCACGATTTGGCCCAACTCTATCTTGAAGATAGGCTGCTACTTTACGTTCTGCCCAAGTAGAATACATTGCCATTACCATGGTAAATGCAAAGATCACAAGGATAAATACACTTTTTTCTATAATAAATCCACTATCCATTTTTCTTTGTATCTATTAAGTTGCCGTCAATTTTTTCGTTGTAATCAATTTCAGACATACTGATTTTTTTACGATCGATATCTCTACCTTGAAGAATTCCTTTTTCGGTTTCAATAACAACTTTATCTAATTTACCAAAATGTTTATTTTGATTGATAACCGAATCTTTCTCGAATTTTCTTGGTCCTTCAATGATCCAATCGGCAACGTCTTTTTTATCAAAACGACAGGTGTTGCAAATGAAATCTTCTACTTCATGGTACTCGTCTTTTCTTGCAGTTACTCTTTGGATTTCGTCACCAAACATCCAAACGGTTGTTTTTCCACAACATCCTGGAGTAGTACATTCTCTGTGTGCATTGAATGGTTTGTTGAACCAAACTCTAGATTTGAATCGGAAAGTTTTATCGGTTAATGCTCCAACAGGGCAAACGTCAATCATATTTCCAGAGAACTCATTATCGATTGCAGTAGAGATACAAGTGGATATTTGCGAATGATCGCCACGATTTAATACTCCGTGCACTCTACCATCGGTTAATTGATCAGCAACTTCTACGCAACGTTGGCAAACAATACAACGGTTCATGTGTAATTGAATATGCGGACCGATATCTTCTGGTTCGAAAGTTCTTTTTTCTTCTATGAAACGAGTTTCCGATTTCCCGTGTTCAAAACTTAGGTTTTGTAAATCACATTCTCCTGCTTGATCGCAAACTGGGCAATCTAAAGGATGATTTATCAAAAGGAATTCGGTTACTGCTTTACGTGCTTCGGTTACTCTTTCAGAAGATTTGCTGGCAATTTCCATTCCATCTTGACAACCTGTAATACAAGAGGCTACCAATTTTGGCATCGGTCTTGGATCGGCTTCACTACCTTTTGTAACGTCCACTAAACAGCAACGGCATTTTCCACCTGTACCCTTTAGTTTAGAATAATAACACATGGCTGGTGGAACAGATTCTCCACCAATCCTACGAGCCGCTTGCAGAATGGTTGTTCCTGCTTCAACTTCAATTTCTTGACCGTCTATGGTTACTTTCATTAATTTCTGTCTTAATATTGGAAAGTCTTAATGCTAAAACTTTTAATTCTATTTACTTATATTTTCAAAGTGTTTATTGTATTGTTGTAATACCACTCCAAATTGATGCACTTTATAATTATCACTATTCATCCATATTTCATATAATTCAGGATAATCTTCAATTATTGTCCCTAAATCTTTCCTTCTACTAAATGACCCTATTTTAACTTTTTTATTATTTTTTACCAGTACATCTAATTGATGTTCCATCGCATAACTATCTTGGTAATAGGTTCTATACCATGAGATTCTTCCAATAGCAATTTCTTGATAAAAATGTTTATACCCGTCAAATTGACTGCTAACAAATTTAAAATCTCCCGTCCCTCTGGGATTGGTAATTAGGAAAGATTTTAAATCTTTAGGTTTATATTTTGTGTAAATACTATCTTTAACTATTTCTACTTTATTATTTAGTCTCGCAGGATTAAACATACTTTTTTTAAAAATATTTGAAATCGATGAATAAGTACATTGAATCGTGTCATTATTATTGGTAATTAAAAACCCTTTAAATCCTTCAAAATTTTGACAATAAACTATAGAAGAATACAGTGTAAATAAAATAAAAATAATTTTAGTTTTCATAATGTCATTAATTGAATTATAATAATTGCTTTACTTTTTCAAAAGGCTCTGCAACAAAGTGATCTCTATTTTTAACTTTTTCTGGGAAACGAATGTGGTATTCAAACTCGTCTCTAAAATGGCGAATTGCCGCAGCAACTGGCCAAGAAGCCGCATCGCCTAATGGGCAGATGGTATTTCCTTCAATTTTAGATTGTATGCTCCACAACAAATCGATGTCTTCTTCGCGACCTTGACCGTTTTCGATTCTCCATAATACTTTTTCTAACCAGCCGGTTCCTTCGCGACAAGGGGTGCATTGACCGCAAGATTCGTGGTGGTAAAAACGAGAAAAATTCCAAGTGTTACGAACAATACAAGCTCTATCATCATAAACTATGAATCCTCCAGAACCTAACATAGATCCGGTTGCGAACCCACCATCGGAAAGGCTTTCGTAAGACATTAATCGATCTTCTCCAGCAGCAGTTTTGTAAATTAAATTGGCTGGTAAAATTGGCACCGAACTTCCTCCAGGCACCAAAGCCTTTAAGGGTCTGTCGGTTTGCATTCCACCACAATATTCGTCGGAATTCATGAATTCGTAAACGGATAAGCCTAATTCGATTTCGTAAACACCTTGATTTTTGATATTTCCAGAAGCCGAAATTAATTTGGTTCCAGTTGAACGACCAATTCCAATTCCTGCATAATCGGCTCCTGAATTGTTTACAATCCAAGGCACAGCGGCAATAGTTTCTACGTTATTTACTACGGTTGGATTTTGCCAAAGTCCTTTAACCGCAGGAAAAGGTGGTTTTAAACGAGGATTTCCACGTTTTCCTTCTAAACTTTCTAATAATGCAGTTTCTTCTCCGCAGATGTATGCTCCAGCACCAATTTGAACATAAAGTTCTAAATCGTAGCCAGAACCTAATATATTTTTACCCAACCAACCAGCGGCTTTTGCTTCGGCTATGGCTCTTTCTAATATTTTATAAACCCACATGTATTCTCCACGAATGTAGATATAGGATAAGTTGGCGCCCAAAGCGTAACTTGAAGTAATCATTCCTTCGATTAATAGGTGCGGAATGTACTCCATTAAATAACGGTCTTTGAAAGTCCCTGGTTCGGATTCGTCTGCATTACAAACTAAATGCCTTGGGTTTCCCGATTTTTTGTCGATAAAACTCCATTTCATTCCTGCTGGAAATCCTGCACCACCACGACCACGAAGTCCAGAAGTTTTTACTTCTTCTACTACTTCATCGGGAGTCATTTTTTTCAAGGCTTTTTCTACAGATGCATAACCGCCTTCTTTGCGATATACTTCGTATGTTTTTATACCCGGAATATTGATTTTGTCTAATAATATTTTTCTTGACATACTATTTTAAATATTTGTCTAAATCTTTTACTATGGTTTGAATGTCTTTTTTAAGAGGCATCATATTTTTGGTAGCAATTTCGTAAAGCAACGATTCGTCCACTCTAAAATATTCATGTGAAATCATATTTCTTGTTGCAATAATTTTTTTCCATGGAGAGGAAGTTTTGGAATTATATAAAACTTGTTCTGAAATATGATTTGTTGCTTCTCCAATTATTTCCAACAATCTCTCGATTGCCAATTTTTTTTCTATGTTTTTAGAAAATTCCTCAAATGAAATATTATTTAAGATAATTTCTATGTTTTCTATTGCTTCAATAACATGTGATATTCTTGCTTTATCGCCTAATTCATGCTTCATATATCAATATTTTATCCTTATTAATATAATTTTCAATGAGAGGTGAAATATATTTTATGGAAACAAAGTCAACATCTTTGTGTAAGAGTTCCTTAATTTCTTCCCACCATCCTGCATATTCCCATCCAATTTCTTT
>CANGCT010000128.1 GCA_947452415.1 Flavobacteriaceae bacterium | reverse complement strand
CTCGGTTCGCCGCCTTTTTTTATAGAGCTCTACTCTTTACAGATTGGAGCTTTTTTTTATGCAAATTTTTATAAAAAATTAATTAAATAGATACCGAACAGAGAAGTTAAGCCCGATTGCGCAGATGGTACTGCAGTTATGTGGGAGAGTATGTCGCCGCCTTTTTTTATAAAAGCCTGTTCTATTGAATAGGCTTTTTTGTTTTTAATCGGTACGGCGTGCTGAAAAGCTCGGTTCGCCGCCTTTTTTTATAGAGCTCTACTCTTTACAGATTGGAGCTTTTTTTTATAAAGGTAAGGTGTGTTCGCAAGCTCGGTTCGCCAATCAATTCCAAAACCTGTGTGGAAAATAAAAGATTGGATATTTTTTTGGTTTTAATTGGTGCGGAGTATTTTTCTTTGGATGGTAAAAAGAGGTTGTGACCTGTCCATTCAGTGATATCAATTATAAATTCTATTTTTTTTTTAAATTCTAATCGTGTTGCGTGAGGGATGGCAGCGGCATCCTTTGCTTTTTTTCTTTAAAAAAGCAAAGATACAGCGAACAGCCCGACCCGAAGGGGCACGCCCTAGTAAATCTATTAGGTATTGATTTCTAAATTTTTGATATAATCTTGGTATTCGTAGAAAAACACTTCAAATTGTGACATTGTTTCATTAAAGAAATCAAAGATTTCGTTCCAATTACTTTTTTTATTGAGACTTACGTTTAGTTTTTCCACCCAAATTCGGCTGATTACTTTACCGTTTTCTAGATAATAGTTTCTATCGAGAATGGCTTCTGGAAGGTAATCTTCAAGAAGGATGGTTTGTAGGGATTGTATTTTTTCGAAGTAAATTTTTCTTTTTTCTTCTTCTTTGGGTTCAATATCTAGTAAAACTTGTGCTTTTTTATTGTCCACATAAAACTTAAAAGTAACATCCTTAATTTTGGTATCGTATAAAAGCCATTTTTTGGGATAAGTTGCTGCAAATTGTACCCAAAATTCTTTCTTAATCTTTAAACTTTCTTCTTTGCTGTACATGTTGAATTGTTAATTTGGGTATGTTGTCTTTTTTTGGTAAATTTATAAATAATATAAGCGACTTGCCATGAATTTTAATCTCTTTTTTAATGCTATTTCTGCTATTTCGGAGGTAGATTTACCTTCGGTGTCTTCTCATGTTAAAATGGCTCCTTTAGAACGAGTTAAATCTCTTGAGGAAATGGAAGATTTTAGTGATTCTGCTAAAATAGCTGCTGTGATGATGCTGTTTTATCCAAAAGGTGAAGTTGCACATTTAGTATTAATTGTACGAAATGCTTATCCTGGTGTGCATTCTTCGCAAATTGCATTTCCTGGTGGGAAGGTGGAAGAAACCGATTTGGGTTTACAAGAAACTGCGTTGCGTGAGACTTTTGAAGAAATTGGAATTCCTTCAGATCAAATTAATGTGGTTCGAAGTTTTTCTTCTATTTATATTCCGCCAAGTAATTTTTTAGTTTTTCCTTTTATGGGAATATCTCCTAAAGAATTACAATTTGTATTGCAAGAAGAGGAAGTTGCCGGAATTATTGAAATGCCAGTTTCTATGTTATTGGATGATTCTATTATAGCACATAAAATTTTAGATACTTCTTATGCTAAAGAAATTACTGTGCCTGTATTCCAAATTCACGACCATGCCGTTTGGGGAGCAACCGCTATGATGCTGAGTGAGTTAAAAGATGTGTTGAAAATGGTGCTTTAAAGCATAACTTTTTGTATGTTTGCCTTTAATATTCTTTAAATTATTATGGGTTTATTTAAACGAAATCCTTTTGGTCATCTACTTTTTATTAAAAAATGGTTAATTCGAATCTTTGGATGTATCACCCACAGAAGATATAGAGGATTTAACGAATTGCAGATAGAAGGTTCTGAAATTATAAAAAATCTTCCCGATAAAAATGTGCTTTTTATATCCAATCACCAAACGTATTTTGCGGATGTAGTTGCTATGTTTCATGTCTTTAATGCAAGTCTTTCGGGACGTGAAAACAGCATTAAAAATGTAGGTTATATTTGGAAACCAAAGATGAATATTTATTATGTTGCAGCTAGTGAAACCATGAAAGCGGGTTTGCTACCTAGAATTCTTGCCTATGTTGGGGCCATAACTGTAGAACGAACTTGGCGTGCCGACGGGAAAGATGTAACCTGTAAGAAAGACGTTAACCCTAATGATACTGAAAATATCAAAATTGCTTTATCGGATGGTTGGGTAATTACTTTTCCGCAAGGAACAACCAAATCATTTAAACCCGTTCGAAAAGGTACTGCTCACATCATAAAACAACACAAACCTATCGTTGTTCCTATTGTTATAGACGGCTTTAGGAGATCTTTTGATAAAAAAGGTCTGCGAATGAAAAAGAAAAACATACTACAATCCATTATCATTAAAGAACCTTTGGATATTGATTATGAAAACGATACGGTTGATCAAATTGTAGAACAAATTGAATATGCCATAGAACAGCATCCTTCATTTTTAAAGGTAATCCCTGCCGAAGAAATTGAAGAACAAGAAAAACTAAATCGCCTCCGAAAGTGGGAATATTAGTAGTTTTCTACAATTCAATTTTCATCAATTCTTTATAATTATTATTTAATTTATTTAATAAACTTCCGTATAGGAGTATATAAAATCCCCAAATAAATACCATTATTAATGGTACAATAAATATAATTACTAAATATTCGGTTGTACGATTTACATTATGGTCTTTAGAATATGCATTGTTAAAACCATCGATTGCTCCAAAAATACCAAAGAATCCACCAATTAACACATTCCAAATGATGTAATAATTAACAACGCGTCTAGTAGTTATTATTTGCTCAATTAAATTCTTAGAAGAATCCAATACCGAAATGGCTTTATATTTTTTATAAAAAACAATTATAAACCCTATAACTACAATGTAATTCAAGTAGTTTATAATATCTAAATACGTATGCTGCACAAAAAACTTATTAATATTTTCATCATTTATAACTAAACCAATTCCATTTAAAACTATAAATTCCAAAATACTAATAATCAATATCCACTTCACCAATGAAGAAGATTGCTTTTGTATCATTTTATAAATAGCACTTTCCGATAATTGTTCGAAAGAATTTGTATCCTTTTTCCAATCTTTTTTCAATAAATCCAGTTCTTTCATAATCGTTACGGATTTAATATTTTTTTTAATTTTCCTTTAATTCTATTCATTTTTACCCTTGCATTAACTTCACTAATTCCTAATGTTTCCGATATTTCGGCATAATCTTTATCTTCCAAATACATGAAAATTAACGCTTTTTCAATGTCATTCAGTTGGTGTACCGCCTTGTACATCAACTTTAATTGCTCCTCTTCTTCAGTATTATAATCCTCCTGACTTATAAAATAACTCTTACTCTCATAATCCACCGTAGAGATACTTCGAGTACTCTTTCTATACAGTGTAATTGCAGTATTCAAAGCCACCCGATAAGCCCAAGTAGAAAATTTAGACTCTCCCCTAAACTTCGGAAAAGCTTTCCACAACTGTATGGTAACCTCCTGAAACAAATCCTTATGCGCATCCTCACCCGTAGTATACAGGCGACAAATCTTATGGATAATATTCTGATTATCCTTAAGTTGCTTCACAAATAATTGTTCCAAACTTTCACTCATACCCTTGTTAGTACTCTATTTTTAGAATTTGTTACAAGATAGCAATTTTTTTTCAGGAGCAAATGGCTTGCGCATTTTAGTAAATGCAATTCCCGCTTTTCGTTGCAATCTTTTCAAACCTGTCAGGTTTCGAAAACCTGACAGGTTTGAAAAGGATTTCCACTTCAATCGGGGCTAAATCAGCAAGCATTTAGAGAGAAATTCCGTTTCAAAATAAGGTTATGTTAAATCTAGACAATTATTTAAAAAAAAATTGCAACTTTATAGTTAAGAATAATAGTATCTCAAAATGAACATTCCACAATTAACCATTCCTCGTGTAGTTATTATTGGAGCCGGATTTGGCGGATTAGCCTTGGCCAAAAAACTCCGAAATAAAAATCTTCAAGTAGTACTTTTAGATAAACACAATTACCACAACTTCCAACCACTTTTATACCAAGTTGCCACAGGCGGATTGGAAGCAGGTTCTATAGCCTATCCCATTAGAAAAGTAATTCAAGAATACAAAGATTTCTATTTTAGATTAACTTCTGTAAAAGAAATTGACACCAAAAATTAAAAAGTAATTGCCGAAATTGGCGATTTACATTATGATTATCTAGTCATTGCAACAGGTTCTAAAACCAATTATTTTGGAAATAAAGAAATTGAGCGCAATGTAATGGCAATGAAAACCATTCCGCAATCGCTTAATATTAGAAGTTTAATACTAGAAAATTTTGAACAAGCTGTTCTAACCAAAGACGAGGCAGAAAGAAATTCCCTAATTAATTTTGTGCTAGTAGGAGGAGGTCCAACAGGGGTGGAACTTGCAGGTGCTCTTGCCGAAATGAAAAAAGCCATTCTTCAAAAAGATTATCCCGATTTGGATATTGCTAAAATGGAAATTAATCTAGTTCAAAGCGATGATAGAGTTCTTAGTACAATGACAGAAAAATCTTCTATTGCTGCTGAAAAATTTCTTAAAAATTTAGGAGTAACTATTTGGAAGAATGTTCGAGTAACTAATTATGATGGAAGAACCATTACTACCAATTCCGATTTAACTTTTGAAACTGCAACCGTTATTTGGACTGCTGGAGTTCAAGGAGCTGCTCTACCAGGTATAGATTCAAAATTATTAGTACAAAGAGTAGGAAGAATTCGTGTAAACCAATTCAATCAAGTATTGGGATACAACAATCTCTTTGCTTTAGGAGATGTTGCATCCATGGAAACAGTTAAATACCCACAAGGACATCCTATGATGGCACAGCCAGCCATGCAACAGGGTAACTTATTAGCTGAAAATATAGTAAAATTAATCCGTAATAAAGCAATGACTCCTTTTCAGTACAAAGACAAAGGTTCAATGGCAACCATCGGAAGAAATTTGGCAGTTGTTGATTTACCTCACTATCATTTTAGTGGAATTTTTGCTTGGTTTGTTTGGATGTTTGTGCATCTCTTTTCTCTAATAGGATTTAAAAATAAAGCAGTAGTTTTCTTAAATTGGGTGTACAATTACATTCGCTTCGATCGCGAAGGAAGATTGATTGTTCGACCATTTAAAAAGAAAAGTTTCACCACGTTTACGAGTGATGAAGTTTAAAGTTTCTAGTCTTACAAGGTTTTAAAAACCTTGTAGGTTTCAGTTTTCAAAGTTTTTATACCTACAAGGTTAAAAAAGACCTTGCAGGAAAATAGGTAGAACCCAAGACCCAAGACCCAAAACCTAGAACCTAGAACCTAGACCCTCCCTATAATAATTCACCAACAAGTCCACAAATTTGCTATAGCCTTCCATGCCGTCTTTTTGCTGATTCATTTTTAAGAATTGATCATAAAAAGCATGAAATCCCTTATCTATAAAAGTGTCGTATTGTTTCCAGAAGACATCACTTTCTTTATAGTTTGCAATAATTCCGGGGTTAATTTTAGTTTTTAAAGCATTGAATTTTGCTTCGTTTTTCAATATAATATTCATCAAGCAATACCGTAAAGCATTGCTATACGCAGAATATTGAAAGTACAAATCGTTGTTTTTTATCCCAGCCAAAAATCCAATAAAGTTGCATTCACTTTCACTTGCATAGCCAATTTGATGTGCCATTTCATGACAAACTACATTTGGAAAACTAACCATTGGCAATTTAGCATTCACCTGTGCTTCATTGGTAAACGGATTAAAATAACCCGCAAATCCCATATAAGTTAAAGGTAAACTCAACAACGATTTCTTTTTGCTTGGAATGACATAATTAAAAAAAGCATATTCTTTTGCTAAAGAAGTATAGCCATTTTGCCCCATAACCAAAACGGAATCCCGTGAATTTGGATTAATTACCTTTAAATTTCGATTGTGCGTAATTTCCAATTGAAGGATATTGGTTTTAGCAATTAATTTTTCAGTGAATGTTTCTAAGTCGGCTTCAGAATACTCCCGTTCAATATTCATTTTTTCAAAAAGTGGCACTCTATAATAATTGAAAGCCCAAAACAAATGAAATAGAAAATAGGCAACCGAAAGAAAACTGGTAACCCTCAATAATTTTTTTTTCCATTGCAATTTCCAAGATTTTCTAGTTTTCCAAATAGAATAAAGGGCATAAAAAATCACAATTCCATAAAGGATATCTCCAACAGAAAAAGGAATCTTCCCTAAAACAGTTCGAGAGATTTTAGAAATAACCAAATATAAACCATTACTGTAAAATCGTTCCACCATTTCAGGAAAAAAGGCAAGGATTTTCAGCAATAAAATCTGAACTAATAGAAATAAAGGAAGGATGTATTTGCGTTTCAAACTATTAAATTTGCCATAAAAATACTTATAAATAAAGAACTCCTAATTCTTTTTTTGTAAATTTGTGATGAAATTAATTTAAAAAATTAAATGTCAAGAGAGGAACTCATTAAAAATACGATTAAAAAACTAAATCAACTT
>CANGCT010000127.1 GCA_947452415.1 Flavobacteriaceae bacterium | reverse complement strand
TTTCTAATTTCGTCAATTCTAGTGTCGATAATTTGTAAATCGTAAAGCGCTCTTAATTTTTCTTCAACGCTCAAATCTTTTGTAGTAGCCAATTTCTATAAGTACTTAACTGGATTAGTATTTTCTTCCGATAAAACGAATGCAAAATTAGTAATTTTTTCTTTAAGATAGTCAACAATATAATTTTTTGTATACCTTTCACTTTCAAAATGTCCAATATCGGCTAAAACTATCTGATTTTCAGCTTCATAAAAGTTGTGGTATTTCAAATCGGCAGTTAAAAAAACATCGGCTCCAGCCTGAATTGCATTTTTTATAGCAAAACTTCCAGAACCTCCAAGAACTGCAACCTTTTTTATCGATTTTCCTAACAAAGAAGAATGTCTAATTCCGCCACATTGCATTTTGGTTTTTACTAAAAATAAAAATTCTGTTTCTGTAAGTGGTTTTTCCAATTCACCAACCATTCCTAGACCTATATTTTGATGGGTATTTTGCAAATCGTAAATTTCATAAGCAACTTCCTCGTAAACATGATTTTTAAATAAGGCTTTCAAAATTTTACTTTGTAAATGTTTTTCAAAGGTTACTTCAATTTTTATTTCTTGTGCTTCCACGAATTCAAATCGTTCTCCAATTTCAGGATTGCTGTTTTCATTTCCCATATACGTTCCAATTCCTTGCGAGGTAAAACTGCAATCGTCATAATTACCAATTTTTCCTGCTCCTGCATCAAATAACGCATTGCGAACTTTCTCTACATTTTCTGGAATGGTATAGGTAACCAACTTCTGAATAAAATTAGGCTTCGGAACCAAAATTTTAGTATTTTTCAGCCCTAAAGCATCACAAAAAATCTTGTTCACTCCCTTTTTATGGTTGTCAAAAGCTGTATGTACTGCATAAATTGCTATGTCATTTTTGATGGCTTTTAAAACTGAACGTTCCACATAATTTTTACCAGTAATTTTCTTAATTCCAGAAAATAAAATAGGGTGGAAGCACACCACAAGATTGCAGTTTTTAGTAATGGCCTCGTCAATCACACTCTCCAAAGCATCATGACATACTAATACTCCAGTGGCCTCGTCATCTTGATTTCCTACTAATAATCCTACATTGTCAAAATCCTCTGCATACGCCAAAGGTGCCATTTCTTCAAGGACTGTAATGATTTCTTTTATTTTCATAGAATGCGATATTATATATTTCCCAAAACCTTAAACTTGAAACCTTAAACTTGAAACCAAATCAAGTCGCCCATTCGTTTAATAATTCCTTAATAAGCCAAGTGTTATTTATATTTTCCAACAATAAAAAACAACCATTATTGTGTTCAATACTTCTATAAAATGCAACTTTTACCAAGCAATATTTAACCCCAAAATACATTGGCTTACTCACAATCATTAAACGTTGGTTATTTTCATTGGCTTTTATAGATATTTTTTGATATTCTTCTAAAGATAAACAATTATTCACTTTACTTTTAAGATATTGATTTTGATTGTTGAAAATAATACTCATTTCTTTCACCCAATCTTCGGTAACAACTGTATTTACTTGTTTTTTTATTTCTACCGAATTCTTTTTCAATAACTCATTTTTATTGATTACTTCAAAAGTTTCTTCGTTGTTTGGCGCTTTCTGACAATAGAAATTCAAATATTGCATTCTGTTTTTTACAATAACTTTTTCGTTTTGATAGTATTTGCTCAACAAGATTTTAAGTAGGGCAGCATCTTGGCTTTCTTGTGCAAATCCAAATTGAAAGCAAAATATAAAGGCAATAAAAAGGTTAAAAGGCAATTTCATTTCTGATTTTTTTTTTTCAATCCAAAGATAAAAAATGTTATATTAGTAGTGGTATTATTTTTAAGAAAATAAAATAGCCCGTTTTTTGTATCTTTGTATTTCAAAATTTACATATTATGACCACATTTACTATAAAAATTAACAAGCGCACTAAAGCTGGAAAAGCATTTATGGCTATGTCAGAAACTTTTTTTAAAGGGGTTGAAGGAATTGAAATTATTGAAAATAAGTCAGAAATAACGAAGGAAGATCCTATTTATAGTAAGGAATTTATTGCAAAAGTTAAAAAGGCGGAAACAGAAATTAATAAAGGAAATACAATACGACTTAATCCTAACGATGTATGGGGAAGTATTTTGTAGAATTTGATTTAGTGGCTCGTAATGATTTAAGAGCACATTACAAATCGGGAAATAAAGCAACAATAAAAAAAATCGAAAAAATTCTTTTAGAACTTACCGAGAATCCTTTTCAAGGAGAAGGGCATCCAGAAGAATTAAAACATGATTTTAAAGGGTATTGGTCGAGAAGAATCAATAAAAAAGACCGAATAATTTACAGAGTTCAAGAAGATATTGTTACTGTTTACGTTATTTCGGCAATGGGTCATTATTCTGATAAATAATATATGTTTTTTTCAAGAAAATAAAATACCCCGTTTTTTGTATCTTTGTAATTCAAAATTTACATATTATGACCACATTTACTATAAAAATTAACAAGCGCACTAAAGCTGGAAAAGCATTTATGGCTATGTCAGAAACATTTTTTAAAGGGGTTGAAGGAATTGAAATTATTGAAAATGTTTCGGAAAAAAAATCTGAAATGAAAGAAATTCCTTATAATCCAGAATTTGTTACTATGGTTTTAGAATCGGCTAAGAGTAAAAACAGAACTACTGTAAACGCCAAAAACCTATGGCAAAGTATATAATTGAGTTAACCGATTTGGCCAAAGAGCACCTTCAAAAACATAAAAAATCTGGGAATAAATCCAATTTGAATAAAATTTCAAAAATATTTGAAGATTTAGAAAACCATCCTTTTACAGGAGTTGGAAATCCGGAGCAATTAAAACACAGTTTATCTGGCTTTTGGTCCAGAAAAATAAATAAAAAAGACAGAATAATTTACTCTGTAAATGACACATTAGTCTTAGTAGAAGTTATTTCGGCAATGGGTCATTATTCTGATAAATAGCGTATGAATTTCCTTCGAAAAATACTTTTTCCATTTTCCATTTTGTATGGGTTTATTACATCTATCCGAAATTTTCTTTTTGATAAAGGGATTTTACGTTCGTATTCTTTTGAAGTTCCTGTTATTGCAGTTGGAAATTTAAGTGTGGGCGGAACTGGAAAAACGCCCCAAATAGAATATTTAATTCGTTTGCTAGCGCCAAATTATAAAATCGCCACATTAAGTAGAGGATACAAACGAAAATCGGAAGGTTTTGTTTTAGCAGATGCCAATTCTACAGCCGAAATTCTTGGCGATGAACCTTTTCAAATATATCAGAAGTTTCCTCAGATTAAGGTTGCTGTGGATGCCGATAGAAAAAACGGAATAGAAAAATTATTATCTTTAAAGGATAAACCAGAAGTTATTTTGCTAGATGATGCCTTCCAACACCGTCGAGTGAAAGCAGGTTTTTATATTTTACTTTCGACTTACGATGATTTGTTTTGCGAGGATTTCCTGCTTCCAACTGGCAATCTTCGCGAAAGCAGAAAAGGTGCAAAGCGTGCCGATGTGATAATTATCACCAAATGTCCGAAAGATTTATCGGAAATTGCACAGCAAAATATTAAAAATAAAATAGGGTTGGAGGTTCCAATTTATTTTAGTTATATTGATTACCACGACTTGGTTTATAATCCAAACGAAAGTAAAAAAGTTAGTGAAATTAAATTGTTAGACAAATTGGTAATTGCCGGAATAGCAAAGCCAGAGCCATTTTTTAATTATTTAGAAGTTTCAAAAAACGATTGTTTGGTGTATCCAGACCATCATTTTTTTACGGAAAAAGATTTGAATCAAATAGAAGCCAAAGCAAATAATAAGGTGATTATTACGACCGAAAAAGACTTCGTTCGTTTGATGCACCACCATTGGAAAACACCAATATATTATTTACCAATAAAAAGTAGTTTCCTTACCAAAAGGGAAGAATTAGATAATAAAATTTTAAATTATGTGGGAACAAGTTCAAGAAACCGTTAGTTATATTAAAGAAAAAATAGGTTTTACGCCAGAATATGGTATTATTTTAGGTTCGGGATTAGGAAGTTTTACGAATGATATAGAGGTAGAATGTACCTTGCCTTATTCGGAAATTCCAAATTTTCCAGTATCTACAGTTCAGGGTCATAAAGGCGCTTTGGTTTTTGGAACTATCGGGACCAAAAGAGTCGTTGCCATGCAAGGCCGTTTTCATTTTTATGAAGGCTACGATATGAAACAAGTTACTTTCCCTGTTCGAGTGATGAAGTTTTTGGGAGTGACCAAATTGGTAGTTTCTAATGCTTCGGGTGGCGTAAATCCTAACTACGAAGTGGGTTCTATAGTGCTTATTAATGACCATATTAATATGATGCCCGAGCATCCGTTACGCGGAAAAAATGACGAACGTTTTGGTCCTCGTTTTGTAAACATGAGCGAACCTTATAGTCGAGCCATGTTGCTTAAAGCAAAAGAAGTTGCGGCTTCTTTAAATATTGAAGTGCAAGACGGAGTATATATGGGCTTGCAAGGACCAACTTTTGAAACCTTGGCAGAATACCGAATGGTAAAAAATATTGGTGCCGATTGCGTTGGAATGTCTACCGTTCCTGAAGTTATCGTGGCACGACACATGGAGATGGAAGTTTTCGGATTGTCTGTTATTACCGATATGGGTGATGAAGAAAATATTGAAGAAGTAAACCACGCCGAAGTCTTAAAAGCAGCTGAAAAAGCAGAACCTTCTGTTCGGAAATTAATTAAAGAATTGATTATTCAATACTAGTTTTTTACACGAATTTCACGAATTTTCACAAATTATATTTCGTGAAATTCGTATCAACTACTTATTCATAAATTGAATTAAGTCGATTACTCTTGAAGAATATCCTACTTCATTATCGTACCAACCTACCACTTTAACCATTTTATCGATTACTGAGGTTAGTTGGGAATCAAACACACAAGAGTTTTTATTACCAATAATATCCACCGAAACAATAGGATCTACCGTGTAATCTAGAATTCCTTTTAAGTTAGTTTCTGCGGCTTTTTTAAATGCTAAGTTTATTTCTTCTATAGTGACTTTCCGAGTTACATTAAAGGTAATATCGGTTAAGGAACCATCAGGTACAGGAACTCGAATGCCGCATCCTCCAATTTTTCCTTCCAAATTTGGAAATATTTTAGTCAATGCTTTGGCTGCTCCAGTGGTGGTTGGAACTATCGATTGGCTTGCGCCTCTAGCACGACGCAAATCTTTATGTGGTTGGTCGTGAAGACTTTGGTCGGTGGTGTACGAATGCACTGTGGTAATGTACGCTTGTTCTATGCCGCACAATTCTTTAATGACTTGCATCATTGGAGCCGCATTATTAGTAGTGCAACTCGCATTAGAAACTATCGTTTCCGATCCGTCTAAAATGTGTTCGTTTACACCAAGTACCACAGTTTTTATTTCGGGAACTTCCGATGGTGCCGATAGAATTACTTTTTTTGCACCTGCTAAAATATGGGCATTAATTTCTTCAAAGGTTTTGTATTTCCCGGTAGATTCAATTACCATACCGATAGAATCCCAATTAAGATTAGAGATTTCTTTCTCATGAAAAAACAAATAGGATTTTCCATCTACAATAATTGCATTTTCATCATACGAAACAACGCAAGGTAAAACCCCATGAATGCTGTCGTATTTTATCAAATGTGCCATCGTTCGATTATCGGCAATGTCGTTAATAGCGACTACTTCAATACTGGGATGGTTGAGCAATAACCGAAAGAGATTTCTTCCAATTCTTCCAAAACCGTTAATGGCAATTCTTGTTTTCAATTTTGTATTAATTTAAAGAATATGTTTGGCAGCATGGTAAGAAGAACGCACTAAAGCACCACTTTCTACATGACGGAAGCCCATTTCTTTACCTATTTTTTCGTATTTTTCAAATTGTTCTGGGGTGATGTATTCTTTTACCGGAAGGTGTTTTTTACTAGGTTGTAAGTATTGCCCAATGGTAATAATATCTACATTTTGATTGCGAATGTCTTGCATGGTTTCCAAAACTTCTGCTTCGGTTTCACCAAGTCCCAACATGATTCCCGATTTGGTTCTTTTTATTCCTTGTTCTTTCAGATATCTTAAAACCTCCAGACTTTTATCGTATTTGGCTTGAATTCTAACCTCGCGAGTCAATCTGCGAACGGTTTCCATATTGTGGGAAACTACCTCTGGATTGGCTTCAACAATTCGGTCGATATTTCTAGTATTCCCTTGAAAATCGGGAATTAAAGTTTCAAGAGTGGTTTCTGGATTCATTCTGCGAATGGCTTGAACGGTTTCCAACCAAATAATAGAGCCCATGTCTTTTAAATCATCTCTATCCACGCTAGTGATTACAGCATGTTTGATATTCATGATTTTAATAGAACGCGCCACTTTTTCAGGTTCGTCCCAATCTACTGTTTCTGGACGGCCGGTTTTTACACCGCAAAATCCGCAAGAACGAGTGCATATATTTCCAAGGATCATGAAGGTTGCGGTTCCTTCTCCCCAACATTCGCCCATGTTTGGGCAACTGCCCGAGGTGCAAATGGTGTTCAGTTTGTATTTGTCAACCAAACCTCG
>CANGCT010000126.1 GCA_947452415.1 Flavobacteriaceae bacterium | reverse complement strand
TATTACGATAAAAAAAATGATACCTTATCGTATAACTTTACCACCAACAATCTTTCCGATTACGGAAACTTGAAAGTTACTTTGGAAAATGTAAAACGATTTCCTGTAATTGTGCAACTTCTGGATGAAAAAGGAGACGTTGCTGCTAGCGAATATTCGGATAAAAATAAAGAGATTATCTTCGATTTATTGGAGCCAAGCAAATATACTTTACGGGTAATTTATGACGATAATAAAGATAAAACTTGGACACCAGGGAATTTTTTAGAACTCCGACAAAGTGAAGAAGTTATTTATTTCCCGAAAGAATTGGATGTTCGTGCCAATTGGGATGTGGAACAACCATTTGATCTAAGTACGAGGTAAAAAGTACGAAGTTGGAAGTACGAAATGGAAGTTTAGAATATTTTGAATTCGTCTTTATCGTTTAAGAAATTTAACTTTTTTCTGGTTTCTAACATTGCATCTTTATCTAGTGTAACGATAAAAATACCCTCTGTTTCTTGAGGTTCTAAGACGTAATTTCCTAGAAAATCTATGGCTTGCGAATGACCAACATATTCATGATTATTGTTGTCTAATCCTATTCTATTTACGCCAATAACATAACTCATGTTTTCAACGGCTCTTGCTTTTAGCAAAATATCCCAAGCGTTTACGCGAGGTTTTGGCCAGTTGGCAACATAAATCAGCACATCATAATCTTCCACATTTCTTGCAAAAACAGGGAAGCGTAAATCGTAACAAATTAGCGGACAAATTTTGAAGCCTTTATATTCAACAATCAATTTTTTAGTTCCTGCTTTGTATATTTTATCTTCTCCTGCTAAGGTGAATAAATGCCTTTTGTCGTAGTGTTGGATTTCGCCGTTAGGAAATACAAAAACCAATCGGTTGTAATAGTTACCGGTTTCTTCTATAATTAAACTCCCGGTGATGGCGGAATCTTTTTCTTTTGCTAACGATTGCAACCACAAAATAGTCTCCCCTTGCATCGTTTCGGCACAGTTTTGCGGATGCATGGTAAATCCAGAGGTAAACATTTCGGGGAATACAATTAAATTGACTGCCTCTGGAATAGAATGGATTTTTTCTTCGAGATGAATTCGATTTTCTTTGGGGTTTTCCCAAGATAAGGTGGTTTGTAGTAAGGCTATCTTCATGGTAAATGGCACGCGGATAAAACGGATTCACTTCGTGAAAACGCAGATTAAACAGATTTTATTTAATGGTTATTTCGTCAATAAAAATGAAGGCATCTCCCCCAACACCTTGATGCCATTCGGGTAGTTTTCCAAAATTGTAGGCTTTTACTTTTATGTATTTGGCGATTATTTCTTTATCTAACTTTAATTGAAAATCTTGTGTTTTGTTTTCGTATTCTCTTGGACTGATAGTGTTCGTAACGGTTCCTACTAAAGTAAAATTCATATTATCCGCAGAAGCATAATATTCAACTTTGTTTGGCATCAAGATCCAAGAGCGGGAATCTTGCAGGCAATTTGCAGAAAAAGAACTTACTGCTTGTTCTTTTTGCAAATCGATAACGGCTTCAAAATCTTGGCTTTGATACCCTTGCCAATCGCCTTTGCGCCAATTAACAGAACCAAATATTCCATCAATCAAACCCTCTGGTCCTCCTGCATGGTATTGCGGATTGTATTGCGATTTAACAGCAATAGTGTAATTGTTTGGTTTTTTGAAAAAGGTTGCCGATATGGTGTTGCTTTGGTTTTCATTGTTTTTCACATAAGCCGAAATAGTTGAAGTTTCTAATATCTCAAAAGGTTCCGTATAAACAACCGAGGGAAGTTTTTTTGCTAAATAATCGTTAGTATCACTTATATCATAATAGATTACATCCTTTGAATTTTGAGAAATAATGGCAACTTTCATTTTATCTTTAAAGGATTTACTTTCTGCTTGAATTACGGGAACTGTTATAATAGATTCAAATAATTTTGGTTTAATAAAATTATATTTAGTATCGATTATTCCTATGCGACTATCATTTGATATTGCTGTTATTTCATTACTCGTTCCATCTTCAAAATCCACTTTTGCTTTTTCAAAATAAGGCTTCGTCTTTGTCCATTCAGCGTTTCCAGGAGTTACAGCATAAATCCCCATGGAACTCAAAACATACCAAGCGCTCATCTGTCCGCAGTCTTCGTTTCCTATTAATCCGTCTGGGGTATTTTTGTAGAAATTATCTAAAATATAATGTACTTTTTCAGTGGTTTTTTCTGGCTTGCCAACGTAATTGTACAAATAGGCCATGTGATGACTTGGTTCGTTTCCATGCGCATATTGCCCAATTAAACCGGTAACATCGGCTTGTTCACGACCAGTAGTTTTGCTCTCACTGGTAAACATTTCATCCAATTTGGCTTCAAATTTTTCATTCCCACCATAGGCTGCAATCATTCCCGGAATATCTTGCGGAACAAAAAACGAATATTGCCAAGAATTGCCTTCGGTATAGTTATTATTGATTTCTTTAGGATCAAAAGGCTTGTCCCAACCTCCGTTTTTCTTTGGTCGCATGAATCCTGTTTCCTTATCGAAGACATTCTTCCAACTTTGGGAACGTTTCATAAAGTAATTGTAATATTCTTTTTTATCTAAAATCACCGCCATTTGGGCAATACACCAATCATCGTAGGCATATTCTAAAGTTTTAGAAACGCTTTCATGCTCGTCATCCATAGAAATAAAACCTTGCTTTTTATAAACATCTAATCCCAAATGATCTAACATAGCACTGTGTTTGGATGCTTCAAATGCTTTTTCATAATCAAAACCCGTAATTCCTTTTGCCATTGCATCGGCTATAACTGAAACCGAATGATAGCCAATCATGCAATCGGTTTCGTTGGAAGCCAATTCCCAAACGGGCAATCTTCCGCCTTGTTCGTATTGTTTCAAAAAGGTATTTATAAAATCGGAAGTTCGTTTCTTTTCAATTAAAGTGTACAGCGGATTTGCTGCTCGAAAAGTATCCCAAAGAGAGAAAACCGAATAGTAATCAAAACCTTCTGCTTTATGGATTTGGTTGTCGCGACCACGGTATTTTCCATCTATATCTTGGGCAATATTTGGCTGTACCATCGTGTGGTAAAGAGCGGTGTAAAAAATAGTTTCTTTATTTTTATCGGCTTCCGTAATTTGAATTTTAGATAATTGTTTGTCCCAAAGTTGCTCGGCTTCTTTTTTAACTCGTTCAAAATTCCAATCTTTAATTTCAGACATGTTCAACTTTGCACCATCGTAACTTGTTGGCGAAAGAGATACTTTCACTAGAATTTTTTCTCCTTTTTTAACTTTTTTGGAAAAGCAAATTGCCGTTTGGGTACCACCAATATATTCGTTTTCGGGAGAATGCATATAATCTCCATTACTGCGGATATCGGTTACTTTCAACGGAACATTAAACTCTATTTGGGCAAATACAATTTGGTTTTTTGCCCATGCTTCACTATTTCGATAGACTTGAATAGTCTTGCTGTTTATGACATGCACTTCTCCTTCCAACAATAAATCCCGATGATTTAAATCAAGGATAATATTGGCTTGTCCAGCAGTATTAAAAGTATATTCATGAAAACCAACTCTTGTAGATGCAGTTAAACGAACGTCTATATTATGTTTATCTAATTTAACCGAATAAAATCCTGCGGTAGCCTTTTCATTTTTATGAGAAAATTTGGAAGAATAGACTTTGTTATCTAGTGTTTGTTTGCCCATGGTTGGCATAAGCATAATATCGCCAAAATCGGAGCAGCCCGTACCGTTTAAATGGGTGTGTGAAAATCCGTAAATGGTAGTATCGTCATAATGATAACCCGAACATCCATCCCAACTGCCATCAATTCGAGTATCGGGAGAAAGTTGCACCATTCCAAAAGGCACCGTTGCACCCGGATAAGTATGTCCGTGACCGCCAGTTCCTATCATTGGGTTAACCAATTGGTGGTAGTTTTGACTAAAAGAGTTTATCGTAAGTAGAAGAACTATCGCGGAAAATACTTTTTTCATGGGTTTATTTTAATTCAAAGATAAAAAAAACGCATTCAAGTTAATGAATGCGTTATTAAAATATATTTGGTTGCTCTTTTTATTGTAAAATATAATCAAAAGAACCAATTAACGAATGCGTATTAACGGTTAAATCTACTCCATTATTAGTGGTAAATGAAAAGTTTCCTTTTAATTCTTTAGTTGAAGAATTGTAACTAGTAACATTAACATAGCCACCAGTAGTTGTAACTGTTTCCGCAGGAACAGTTCCTGTAATATTAAAATCAGCATAATAACTACCCGCTACCATTGTTCCTGTAAAATTGTGAGTTCCTACAGACAAATCACTTTTAGGAACTGCAATTTTTACAGTGTAAACGGTACTTCCTATTTTGGCTTTTCCAGCACTAATGTTTTTATAGCCGTTCAATAAAAAATAGGTATTCCCATAAATTCCACCTGTAATATCTGCAGCATTTCCGCCAACTTGAGGTGGCATCTCATAAATTGTACCATCAATTCTTGTGATCATAGCAACTGTTGTGGTTGAGCCTCCTGTTCCTCCACTTGCTGGGTCTGTTGCAGTATTATTATCTGAACTACACGAGAAAAGAGTAGTCATAATAAGAGCAAAAAAAAGAACTTTTTTTAACATAGTACTATTATTTAAGACTTGCAGACAGGTATTCTCTGTTCATGCGAGCAATGTTTTCTAATGAAATTCCTTTAGGACATTCTACTTCACAAGCACCAGTATTGGTACAGTTTCCGAATCCTTCTTCGTCCATTTGACGCACCATGTTTAATACACGGTTAGTCGCTTCTATTTTACCTTGCGGTAACAATGCATATTGCGATACTTTCGCACCAACGAATAACATAGCTGAACCATTTTTACAGGTAGCAACACAAGCTCCACATCCAATACATGCAGCAGCCATAAAAGCTTTGTCTGCATCATCTTTAGGAATTGGAATAGTATTAGCATCAATAGTATTACCTGAAGTATTTACTGAAACGAAACCACCTGCTTGTTGAATTCTATCAAAAGCACTTCTATCTACCACTAAATCTTTGATTACTGGAAAAGCAGTACTTCTCCATGGTTCAACAAAGATAGTATCGCCATCACTAAACATTCTCATGTGTAATTGACATGTAGTGATTCCGGTATCTGGTCCGTGAGCACGACCGTTAATGTAAAGAGAACACATTCCGCAAATTCCTTCACGACAATCGTGGTCAAATGCAATAGGTTCAATTTTGTCATTAATTAATTGCTCGTTCAATTGGTCTAACATTTCCAAAAATGAACTTGCTGTAGAAACATTATCTAATTTATAAGTCTCTAAATTTCCTTTAGCTTTGGAGTTCTTTTGACGCCAAATTTTAAGGGTAATATTGATGTTTTTTGCTGTACTCATAATTTCTATTTTTTAACCAATAACCAAAAGGTATTAGTTTTTTTTATAATTTATTTTTTATTAATTCTAAATTTTCAATTAAATAATCTAATTCGTTTTCTATTATTTCCCACAATATTTGATTATCTATACCAAAATATTCGTGAACAATTCTATTTCTTAATCCTCGAATTTCATCCCAATCAATTAATGGAAATTTAATTTTAATATCGTTGTCTATTCTATTGGAAGCCTCTCCAATTATTGTAAAATTGCGAACTACTGCATCAAAAGTTTTCCCATCGCTCATAAGTTCATCGAAAGATAAATCTTTAGAATAAATTTTAATTTTAATAGCTGATTGTAAAATATCATCTATCAATAAATGTAGCTCTCTTTTAGACATATAGTAAGTCCTCTTTTATAAAAACAAAATAAGCCGGTTTAATTCCATTTTTAGAAACAACATCTGTTTTTATTCCTAAATAATCCTCAATTTCATTAGCCATTTTAACAAATTTCAATCCCATTTTTCCATTCAACTCAATCATTACATCAACATCACTGTCTTCGGTTTGCTCGTTTCTGGCATACGATCCAAACAAAGCAATTGCTGCAACAGGATATTTCTGTTGAAGAATTGGCTTTAGTTCGGTTAGCTTTGTTTTTATGTATTGTTGCGTTTTCATTTTAATGTTTTAGAACTCTGTAAAACTTATTTTCATTTAGAAAGTTACATCCGATTAATTCAATTTTGCGAACTACTATTTGTAATTTCTAGCTGCAATTTTGATAAACTCGTATTTCAATTCTTCTTTATGAAGTTCTTCTTTGCTAATGTCGTTGCCTTTGTATTCCCAAGCCCCAACAAATGAGAAGTTTTCATCATCTCTAAGAGTTTCCCCTTCAGAATCTTGATATTCTTCACGGAAGTGGCCTCCGCAAGATTCATTACGTTGTAAAGCATCCATTGCCATTAATTGTCCTAAATCAATAAAATCGGCAACACGAAGTGCTTTTTCTAATTGAGGATTGAACTCATCTGCGCTTCCTGGAACATTAACTTCTTTGTAGAATTCTTCTTTAAGAGCAGCAATTTCGGCAATAGCTTCTTTTAAGCCTGCTTCATTTCTACCCATTCCAACTTTATTCCACATAATTAATCCCAAACGTTTGTGAAAATGATCTACAGATTTAGAACCTTTATTATTTAAGAATGTATCGATAGTGTCTTTAACTCTTTTTTCTGCATCGATAAATTCT
>CANGCT010000125.1 GCA_947452415.1 Flavobacteriaceae bacterium | reverse complement strand
TTGTATTTTGAACCTGTATTCTGGGAACATATTTACGACATCATCCAACACGAAAAACCAGAAGGTGTAATCGTGCAATTGGGTGGTCAAACGGCTTTAAAATTGGCCGAAAAATTATCCAAATACGGAATAAAAATTCTAGGAACTTCGTTTGATGCTTTGGATTTAGCCGAAGATAGAGGTCGTTTTTCAGAATTATTAACCGATTTAAAAATACCATTTCCACAATTCGGAATTGCCGAAAATGCGGATGAAGCCTCTGCTTTGGCAGATGTTTTAGATTTTCCATTATTGGTTCGACCTTCTTATGTTTTGGGTGGTCAAGGAATGAAAATTGTCATCAACAAACAAGAATTAGAAGAGCATGTTATCGATTTATTGAAAAGCATTCCAGGGAATAAATTGTTGTTGGATCATTATTTAGATGGTGCTATTGAAGCCGAAGCAGATGCAATTTGTGATGGTGAAAATGTGTACATCATCGGAATCATGGAACACATTGAACCTTGCGGAATTCACTCTGGAGATTCCAATGCAACCTTACCTCCTTTTAATTTAGGGGAATTTGTAATGCAACAAATTAAAGATCATACTAAGAAAATTGCTTTGGCTTTGCAAACTGTTGGGTTAATCAACATTCAATTTGCCATAAAAGACGATGTTGTTTATATCATTGAAGCCAACCCACGTGCTTCAAGAACGGTTCCGTTTATTGCAAAAGCCTATGGAGAACCCTATGTGAATTATGCAACCAAAGTAATGCTTGGCGAAAATAAAGTTACCGATTTTAAATTCAATCCGCAGTTAAAAGGATATGCCATTAAGCAACCCGTTTTCTCTTTTAGTAAGTTCCAAAATGTAAATAAAGCATTAGGACCAGAAATGAAATCTACCGGAGAAAGCATTCTGTTTATAGACGATTTAAAAGACGACCAGTTTTATGAATTGTATTCCAGACGTAAAATGTATTTGAGTAAATAAGATTTTAAAAATAAATAAATGGAATTAAACAAGCAATATATTTACATTTTAAGTAATCCTGAAAATTCCGGCATATTGAAAATTGGCAAAACTAAAGTATCTCCTATTGGTAGAGCTTTACAATTATCTAGACAGACGGGGGTAGTTGGAGAATATAAATTAGAGTATTCTATAGAGGTGCCTGATTGTGATTTAGGTGAAAAAATAGCACATTATTGCTTGAAAGAATTTCATTATAAGAAAGAGTTTTATAAAGTAGATTTAGAAGTTGCAATAAAACAAATTGAAATAAAAATATTTCATTTTTTTGATATTGATTATAACTTTGTAAGTTATAACCCTGTTGATCTTAAGGAAATTGAAGAGGCTATAGAAGGCTTAAATTTGTTATTAGAATTATCTGACGAAGAAGGTAAAGTTGAAATCCGAAATGCAATTAACGATTTAGAAAATTCACATAAAAAGATGAAAATTAATCTATAAATTATTTTTTTACTCCAGACGTAAAATGTATTTGAGTAAATAAAAACAAAATCCCGATGAAAATCGGGATTTTTTTATTTAATGCTATTCTGTTAATTATTTTATCTTCTTAATCATTTCGTTAAGTTTTGCAGCATCCAAACTAGCTGTTTCTTTAGCAACTAGAACCCCTTTGGAGTTATAAAAATAGGTGGTAGGTCTAGTATTAATTCCATAACTTGACAAATCTTTACTGCTTTTTAAATAATTAAAAGTATAAGGATTAGATTTAGAAAACTTAGTTATTTTCTCTATTGGTTCATCTGAAATCATAATGAAATTAACCTCCTCACCATATTGTTGTTTGCTTTTTTCAAAATCAGGAAACTCGCCTCTACATGGTGCGCACCATGTTGCCCAATAATTAACTACAAGTGGTTTGCCAATATAGTTTTCTAATTTAACTTCATTTCCGTTTAAATCTTGGGTCTTCACTTGACTTAATGAAAGATCAGGTTGTGACATAAAATTAAAATAAAGTATAACAGATGTGATAATAAATACCACAATACCTGTTAGGTAGCCTGTCCAAAAAGATTTTTTTTCCATGTTTTTAGTGAATTGAAAGTTTACCAAATACTACTATTACTATCAAGGTTATAATTAATAAACTTATAAAGCCAGAAATTAAACCTACAAAAAAACTCGCATTTTTTTTCATGTTATTATTTTTATATGTTATTAGCCATTAGACGATTAATTAGAAATAATGTTACAAATAAAATTAATTTTTGCTAATTATTGCGTTTAAGAATCATTTTTTCGCATCAAATCAATATTTTTTTGAATTTTCAAATTCCCCAATAAAAGCCTATCTTCGCTTTTGAGAAAAGAGAATAGGACAAAGACTAAAGAGAATAGATGATTATAAGTTTAGTAAAACTCGCTCATCTATATTCTATCATCTATTCTCTATCATCTATTTAAAAAAAATGTCAAACAAACTTCTTCAAACTCCAATAGAATACCTAAAAGGGATTGGTCCTTCGCGCGGGGAATTACTTCGCAAGGAACTCAACATCCATAGGTATGGCGATTTGCTGAATTTGTTTCCCAATAGATATATTGACCGAACTCGGTATTACAAAATTAATGAACTTCAAAACTCTACTGCCGAAGTTCAAATTATTGGTAAAATAATCCACATTAAAACAGTGGAATTTGGCAAAAATCAAAAACGATTAGTAGCTTCATTTACCGATGAAACCGGACAAATAGAACTCACTTGGTTTCAAGGCGTAAAATGGATTCGAGAAAGTTTAAAGCTCAACGAAGTATATGTAATCTTTGGGAAAACCACTAATTATGGTGGGCAATATTCTATGGCGCATCCCGAAATGGAATTGCTGGAAGAACACAAAGCCAGTTTGCGAAGTGCCATGCAACCCGTGTATCCAAGTACCGAAAAACTAACCCAGCGAGGTGTTACCAATAAGGTAATTAATAAAGCCATGCAGCACTTGTTTCTGGAAATAAAAGGGCAGTTTATTGAGACCTTGCCCAATTATTTGTTGGATCAATTGAAACTTATTCCTAAGAATGAGGCGATGTTTAATATTCATTTTCCTAAAAGTCAGGAACTTTTGACAAAAGCGCAATTCCGATTGAAATTTGAAGAATTGTTCTTTATCCAATTGCAATTGATTACTAAAAATCTCATTCGAAAACATAAAATTAAAGGACATCCGTTTGATAAAGTGGGCGAAAACTTTACTGATTTTTACAACAATCATTTGCCTTTTGAATTGACCAATGCGCAGAAAAGAGTCATCAAAGAAATACGGAACGACATGGGGAGCAATGCCCAAATGAATCGATTATTGCAAGGCGATGTAGGATCTGGAAAAACTATAGTGGCGCTAATGTGCATGCTTTTGGCAAAAGATAATGGCTTTCAAAGTTGCTTGATGGCTCCAACTGAAATCTTAGCCAATCAACATTTTATTGGTTTATCAGAACTTGCTAAAGATTTAAATATCAGCATAAAACTACTCACCGGTTCTACTAAAACTTCCGAACGAAAGATCATTCACGAAGCTCTTGAAAACGGAACTTTAGATATTCTAATTGGAACTCATGCCCTACTAGAAGATAAAGTGAAATTTCAAAATTTAGGCTTGGCAGTAATTGACGAACAACATCGTTTTGGTGTAGAACAACGCTCTAAATTGTGGAAGAAAAACGCTATTCCGCCACACGTTTTGGTCATGACCGCTACGCCTATTCCGCGAACTTTAGCCATGAGTTTGTATGGCGATTTGGATATTTCAGTTATAGACGAATTGCCTCCGGGCAGAAAAGCCATTCAAACCGTGCACCGATTTGATTCCAATAGGTTAAAAGTTTGGAAATTTCTTAAAGACGAAATAGCCAAAGGAAGGCAGATTTATATCGTTTATCCGTTAATTAATGAAAGTGCCACCCAAGATTATAAAGATTTAATGGATGGTTACGAAAGTATTTCTAGAGATTTTCCGCTGCCGCAATATAGTATTTCAATTGTTCATGGACAAATGAAACCTGCCGAAAAAGAAGCCGAAATGCAACGTTTTGTTGCAGGAAAAACGAATATCATGGTCGCCACAACGGTAATTGAAGTTGGCGTTAATGTGCCCAATGCAAGTGTGATGGTGATTGAAAGTACCGAACGTTTTGGGCTATCTCAATTACACCAATTGCGAGGTCGTGTAGGTCGTGGTGCCGAACAAAGTTATTGCATTTTAATGACGGGATTCAAATTGGGCAACGACAGCAAAACCCGTATTGAAACGATGTGTAAAACCAACGACGGATTTGAAATTGCTGAGGTCGATCTCAAACTTCGAGGTCCCGGCGACATCATGGGAAAACAACAAAGTGGTGTTTTGAATTTGCAAATTGCCGATTTGGTAAAAGATCGAGATATTCTAATGTTAGCAAGAGAACATGCACTAAAACTTTTGAAAGACGATGCGGCAATGACCAAGCCCGAACATCAAAAAATGAGAGAAATTTTCATAGAAATGAGTGCCAAAAAGAACATTTGGAACTACATTAGTTAAAACAAAAAAACATGGTACAATACAACCCCAAAGACTGGATTACTTTTATTTTTAAATTTCATAAATCGGATACCTTCCGACAGTTAATTCCGTTGATGCTATTCATAGGATTTTACTCGGGAATCATCTGTTTTTTGGAAATGGATTATTTTAAATTGGAAGAAACTAGCCACGTTAAAGGCATTTCAATCATGCACACCACCGTTGGTTTTGTATTGTCCTTATTGCTTGCCTACCGAACCAATACTGCTTACGATCGTTGGTGGGAAGGACGAAAGTTATGGGGGGCCTTGGTAAACAATTCCAGAAATTTAGCGATAAAACTTTCGGTGATATTACAAGAGGAAAAAGACCGTCATTTTTTTAGAAGATTAATTCCGGGTTACGCTTCTATTTTGCAAAAGCATTTAACCAATGAGGAATCTGCCAAAGCACTTTTTGAAGATTTAGATTTGGAAATGGACCACCAAAAACACCGTCCGAATCAAATTGCTAAAATGATTTTTCAAAAGGCGAATGATTTGTATAAATCCGATAAAATTACTGGAGATCAATTAATTATACTAAATTCGGAATTGCAATCTTTTACCGATGTTTGTGGGGCTTGCGAACGAATAAAAAACACTCCAATCCCTTATTCGTACAGCGCTTTTATCAAAAAATTCATTTTCTTTTACGTCATGACTTTGCCTTTTTCGTTTGCTTTTACTTTAGGATATTACGTAATTCCAGTAGTAATATTTATCTTTTATGTACTAGCCAGTTTGGAATTAATTGCCGAAGAGATTGAAGATCCGTTTGGATTAGATGAAAATGATTTGCCTATTGCAAAAATAGCCAGTAATATAAAAAAACATGTTGAAGAACTTCTATAATGTAAGTTTATTACTTGTATTTAAACGTTAAATAAAAATCAAATGTAACTTTATTTACAAATACATGGTTTAAATTTGTGGCTATACCCTTTCAAGGTGCTAATACCCAAATCAATTTCCATAAAATGAAAATAAAATACATCCTCATTACTTTAGTAGTTCTGTCACTAGGTGGATTAATTGCTTATAGAATAACAAAAAACGGTGCCGAAGGCGACAATGGCAAAGGAAAAGGCGATAAAAAAGACCCTATTGCAGTTAATGGAATAGTTTTAAAAGGTCAAACTTTTGACAATAATTTATCGTTATCCGGTTCTATTGATGCTAACGAGCAAGTAGAAATACGCAGCGAAGTTTCGGGTTTAGTAGAAAATATTAATTTTCAAGAAGGAAGTAACGTTACTAAAGGACAAGTGCTTTTCAAAATTAACGATATCGAATTAAGAGCCCAATTGGTACAAGCTAAAACTAAAGAAACTTTAGCATTCGAAAACGAAAGACGCGCTAAATTGCTTTTGCAAAAAGAAGCCATCAGCCAAGAAGAATACGACATTGCCAGTGCCGATTTTCGATCTGCGAAAGCACAAACCCAATTGATTAGTGCTCAAATAGGAAAAACATCGGTTAAAGCACCCTTTTCTGGAAAGATTGGTTTAAGAAATATTTCCCCAGGAACTTATGTTACACCAACGGTTTTAGTTGCAAATTTGGTAAATGTTGGTAAACTGAAAATTACTTTTTCTATTCCCGAAAAATATGCTTCTCAAATAAAACTCAATACTACTTTAAATTTCACGGCTACTAACTCTTCTGAAAAATATTCTGCTAAGGTCTACGCCATCGAACCCGGAATTGATATCAATACCAGAACACTTCAAGTTCGTGCTCTTGCCGATAATTCTAGCGGAAAACTTCTACCAGGAACTTTTGCCAACATCGACTTACCTTTAGATGTGATAAAAGATGCTATTGTTGTGCCTTCGCAAGCAATTGTTCCCATTCAAAAAGGGAAAAAAGTGTACATTACTAATAATGGTCAAGCCAAAGAAGTTAAAGTGGAAACAACTACTAGAACCGATACTTCTGTTTTGGTGCTTTCGGGTTTAAAAATTGGAGATACCCTAATTACTTCTGGCGTAATGTCTTTAAAAGATGAGGCTCCTGTAAAAGTGACAGTCAAAAAGTAATTAGTTACTAGTAATTAGTGATTAGTTTTCGACCATAAATCCTTCTTTTTCTAAAAATTAGAAATCGATAATCAGAAATCAACAACCGCAATGAGTTTATCTACTTTAAGTATAAAAAGACCCGTATTAACCATAGTGCTGAACTTAACCATTATTTTGTTCGGAATTATTGGCTACACTTTTTTGGGTGTCCGGGAATTTCC
>CANGCT010000124.1 GCA_947452415.1 Flavobacteriaceae bacterium | reverse complement strand
TGTGTTTTGCTTCGTGGTAGGCCATAGTCATGGCGGTACCAGAAACGGTGGTTTCGGTATGGGTATTGGCAACAAAGGGTCCGAATTGGTTGATCATTTTTTCTTCAATCGGACGGTACAAACGACCACTCGCAGTCCAATCGGTATAGATGATTTTCTTTTTTCCGAAAGGGGATTCAAATTCTTGGTCAATTCCGATGATATTCTTTCGGAATTGTTGAAAATAAAGTTCTAATTCGGTGGTAGTTTGGGTGGTATTCATTGGTTAAAATTTGTGTTCAAATATAAGAATATTAAAGATAGTATGTGAAAAAAAAATATTTGCAAATGGTTTAAACCATTAAGAAATTAAGTTTCATTAAGGTAAAGTGCTTCATTAATTTTGGAGGAAAATAATTAATAGTTATTTTTTTAAGAGTTTAAACCATTAAGGAATTAAGTTTCATTAAGAGTACAATGCTTAATTAGTTTTGGAGAAAAGTAATTAATAGTTATTTTTTTAAGAGTTTAAACCATTAAGGAATTAAGTTTCATTAAGGTAATGTGCTTATTAGTTTTTATAAAAAAAATCACTTGTATCCAATTTACTTTATTGTGTGTTTTTAGAAGAGCACTCTTTTAGTATCCAATCCATTTCGGGGTCTTTGTTTTCTAATCGATCGGAAAGGGTTGGGATGATTTCTTTGTCGGGGTAAATTCCGTGGCCAATTACTTCGGTTTGGTTGGTGGTTCGTACATCCATTAAACCAATTCGCAAAGGCAATTTGGAATTTGGGAGTGTTAATACGGGCAATAATCCTGCAACGGTAGCATTGAATCCGCCACCAGTTTCTTCTCCTACAAAAGTAATGTTTGGATTCGATTTTAAACTAGAAGCCAACAAGCAGGATGCCGAAAAACTGCCACCATTGATAAGCACATAGACTTTACCAGAAAAATGGTTGGATTGGAATTTTCTTTTTTTGGAACCAACTAAGGAATAAGTATATACGCCTTGTTGGTTTTTCTTTGTTCTTAGGGTAGAAAATCCGATGTAAAAAGGATAAAATGCTGCAGCAAATGGGTAAGTTACCACTGGTATTTTATTAAATAAACCAAGTTTCCAGAGGCTTGTTTTGGAGGTTACAATGGCACTTTGTAGCATTACAAAATCTTTATCGGTTAAGTAGGAATATAATTCTACGGATTCTGCAACTCGACCTCCGGGGTTGTTTCTTAAATCCAATATTAAGGTTTTAACTTCTTTTTGCTGCAAAGTAGAAAAAATTTCTTTGTAGCCTTTTCTAAATTTTCCTTTAGAAAAATCTTTGACTTTCAAAACGGCAATACTGCTGTCTTTGGCAACAAAACTTAAGTTTTTGCTGTAGGTTTTAGTAGTAACATCGTAGCCATAAATACGTTGTTTCTTTTTGTCTTCTATAACAGGTTTTAGTTTAGGTACCTCAGTAACTGGACTTTTTACTTTTGCTTTTTTCTCTAGAACTTGACGGTGAATTACGCAACTTATTAAAGAATCATTTTGTTTGAAAACATAGGCTAAACTATCGTTGATTCCCATTTCATAAGTGAAGTAAGTGGAGAATCTTTTAGAAAATCCTCGCGGTATATAGGTTGTATTATATCCGTCGGAGGAATAGGTGTTTCGGAATTTGTTATAAATATTTTGTGGTGGAACTTGGTTGATGCTGATAACTTCGGCACCAGCGGTAATTCCTTTTAGATTGGATTTATTTTTGACTACATATAATTTGTAATTTATCCATTCCAAATCAAATTGCGATAATGGTCCAGCACCTAGTTTAGTAAGTCGGGATAGTTCTGTCTTTTCTGTCTTTTTAAAAGGTGGGGATAAAACCATGTGTCCTTGACGAACGGATGCGATAACAGGACCTATTAAAAAGAAAAACTCTTTGCTAGTTAAGGGTTTGTCGATTGCCATTCGAACGCTATCCAACTTTTGATTAAAGGCTTCTTTGGAAATATAAGTATATAAACTTGGGTGCAGTTTTTCTAGTTTATGTTGCACATAATCTACATCTGCAAGTAATTTTTCTTTGGATATGGTTTTGTCTAACTTTTGATTGTATTCTGCTACCGAGGTACACCCCACTAGGAGTAATGCTACAAAAGGTAAAATAAAGACAAACTTTAGAACCGTTTTTATTGGTGTTATTTTCAAATGTTTGGTATGTTTTTTCTTGAATTTCAAATATAGCATTTAATCGAAATTTACAATCAAACTATAAGATTATATTAACATTCTGATATTATATTGTGAAATTAATTTCGTATATTTGGTTTTGATCTTCTTTAAATAACACAATGCAATTACAGTTAGAAAATAAATTTACCAGCCAATTACCTGCTGATATTATTGAAACAAATGAAACCCGTCAAGTACTAAATGCTTGTTTTTCCTATGTTTTTCCTAGAATTCCATCCAATCCAAAATTAATTCATGCTTCAGAAGAAGTGTCAGAATTGATTGGAATTTCTAAAGAAGATTTAGAAAGTGAGGATTTTGTAAATTATTTTTCTGGTAAAAAAGTAATTCCTAATTCCAGACCTTATGCTATGAATTATGCCGGACACCAATTTGGTAATTGGGCCGGTCAATTGGGCGATGGCAGGGCTATAGTATTAGCAGAAATAAAACATAATAATCAGATATTTTCTTTACAACTTAAAGGCGCTGGAAGTACTCCTTATTCCCGTAGAGCCGATGGATTGGCAGTGTTGCGTTCCTCCATACGAGAACATTTGTGTAGTGAAGCCATGTTTCATTTGGGTGTTCCAACTACACGCTCTTTATCTTTAATTCTTACAGGAGATTCTGTTTTACGTGATGTTATGTACGATGGAAATCCCAATTATGAAAAGGGTGCTGTAGTTTGCAGAGTTGCTCCTTCGTTTATCCGATTTGGAAGTTTTGAATTGTTTTCCTCTCAAAATGATATACCAACATTAAAAATACTTGCTGATTTTACCATTAAAAACTATTTTCCGGAAATCACTTCTGATGGGAAAGAGAAATATTTAGACTTTTTTAAATCGGTTGCTAATAAAACTCGGAAAATGATAGTGCATTGGCAACGAGTTGGCTTTGTTCATGGGGTTATGAATACCGATAATATGTCGATATTAGGATTAACTATTGATTACGGCCCTTATGGGTGGTTGGAGGATTATAATTATAATTGGACGCCCAATACGACAGATAGTGAATACCGAAGATACCGATTTGAAAACCAACCCAATGTAGCCCAATGGAATTTATACCAGTTGGCGAATTCTTTGTACCCCTTAATTGAAGAAGCAAAGCCATTAGAAATAATACTAAAAGAATTCCAACAATTGTACCATTCCGATTATTTAAATATGATGCGATCCAAATTAGGATTAAAAAAAATTGATTCCGATGACGGAAAATTAATTTCTAAATTGGAAAAAAACATGCAACTATCGGAAACCGATATGACGCTATTTTTTAGAGAATTAAGTTCAGTAAATAAAAATGCATCACCCGGAAGTGCTATTGCTACTATAAACGAGGCTTTTTATAAACCCGAAGAAATAAAAAAAGAAATTTTAAAATCTTGGGGAAGATGGTTTGAAAAGTACTTAAACCGACTGAGCATTGAAGATGTATCGAACAAAGAACGAAAAGAAGCCATGGATTTAGTTAATCCAAAATATGTGCTTCGCAATTATATGGCGCAATTGGCAATAGATGCTGCCGAAATGGAGGACTATTCAATACTTAATGAATTACATGAGTTATTAAAAAAACCATATGAGGAACAATTCGAATTTAATAAATGGAATGCTAAAAGACCCGACTGGGCGAGAGACAAAATAGGTTGTTCGATGTTGTCTTGCAGTTCCTAAATTAAACTATTATTTTTTTTGATAAAAAACATGATTTACGATTATTCTATACAATTACTTCTAGCCTTAGTGGTTGGTGCTTTAATTGGTCTTGAAAGAGAAATTAACGGCAAAGTTGCAGGTTTTAGAACCATGGCATTAATATGCGTTGGTTCAACAATATTAACTATTATTTCCATTCAAATTGGTGGAGAAACTAGCAAAGACAGAATTGCTGCTAATATCCTTACAGGAATTGGTTTTATTGGTGCTGGCGTAGTTTTTAAAGATGGATTAAATGTTACTGGAATTACCACTGCAGCAACAATTTGGGTAACTGCTGCTTTAGGAATGTGTATTGGTTGCGATAACTACATCTTAGCAACATTAGGAATGATTCTGACTTTAATCGTATTGTTTCTTTTTGATAATTTACTAAATTTAATAACTAGACAGAGAGAGCACAGGAGTTATTCGGTTTATTTCAAAAAGGAAAATATTTCGCAAAGTATTTACAACAAGGTTGCCAAACTTGGTTTAAAATGTCAAAAAAAGATAGTAACTAAAGACGATGATAGAATACATCTTTCTATTAATGTTTTTGGCAGCAAAGAAAAAATTGACGAATTCAATCACTTTTTATTGGAACAAGATGGAGTGAAATCGTTTAATAGTTTCTTGTAATTAACACTAGTTTTCCTTGTAGTATTTGGCTATAAATTATTTTGATTAATAGGATTTGATACTTATTAAATGAGTAAAAAATCCTATTAATCAAAATAATCTGTTGCTGAAAAATTTTAAATCCCTGCAATAGTTTTTATTTCTTCAATAATTCGAATCGCTAAAATATCGGCAGACTTTTGTGTTGGTGCTTCAGTATAAATTCGAATAATTGGTTCGGTATTGGATTTTCTTAAATGCACCCATTCGGTAGCAAAATCAATTTTCACACCATCAATAGTAGTCATATCCTCGTTTTTGTATTTTTCAGTCATCGCAACTAAAATAGCATCCACATCAATTTGAGGGGTTAATTCTATTTTGTTTTTGCTCATATAATATTGAGGGTAACTTGCTCTTAGTTCGGCAACAGTACAGTCTAAACTTGCTAAATACGTTAAGAATAAGGCTACTCCTACCAAACTATCTCTACCATAATGGGATTCTGGGTAAATAATTCCACCATTTCCTTCACCACCAATAATAGCATTGGTAGACTTCATTAGTTCAACAACGTTTACTTCTCCCACAGCACTTGCTTGGTAATTACCATTATGTTTGTTCGTAATATCTCTCAAAGCACGAGAAGATGACATATTAGAAACGGTATTTCCTGGAGTTTTGCTTAATACATAATCGGCACACGCTACTAAAGTATATTCTTCGCCAAACATTTCACCATCGTTAGAAATGAAAGCCAAACGATCTACATCTGGATCTACTACAATTCCGAAATCGGCTTTTTCTTCTAAAACTAATTTGCAAATATCTCCCAAATGCTCCTTTAAAGGCTCTGGATTGTGTGGAAATTGCCCATTAGGTTCGCAATATAATTTAACACACTCTACTCCCATCAATTCTAACAACTTCGGAATAATAATTCCGCCCGAAGAATTCACACCATCCACTACAACTTTGAATTTTCTTTTGGCAACTGCTTCTGCATCTACCAAAGGTAAATCCAAAACTTCATCAATATGAATGTCCATATAGGCATCATTAATGGTGATTTCTCCTAAAGAATCTACATCTACAAAATTAAAGGCTTCGGATTCGGCAATTTCTAAAATTAATTCGCCTTCTTTTCCGCTAAGAAATTCACCCTTAGCATTCAATAATTTCAAGGCATTCCATTGTTTCGGATTATGAGAAGCGGTCAATATTATTCCACCATCGGCTTGCTCCATCGGCACTGCAATTTCAACCGTTGGTGTTGTAGAAAGACCTAAATCAATTACATCAATACCCAATCCTAACAATGTGTTCATCACCAAGTTGTGAATCATAGGCCCTGATATTCTAGCATCACGACCAATTACAACTTTCAATTTTCTTCCATCTTCCAACTTCCCGCTTCCTTCTTTTAGAAACGTTCCGTAAGCCGATGCAAATTTCACAGCATCTACAGGAGTTAAATTATCGCCAACTTTACCGCCAATAGTTCCACGAATTCCAGATATTGATTTTATTAAAGTCATTTTTTTAGTTTAGAAGTTTATAAGTTTAGAGAGTTTAGTATCTCCTGAATAATATTGGCAAATATAGTTATTCTTCTAATTTATTAAAAAGTAAATTTTCTATATTTACAAAACCTTAAACTCGAAACTTTAAACCAATAAATGAATTTCCTAGCCCACATATATCTTTCTGGTGATAACGATTTGCTTAAAATTGGAAATTTTATGGCCGATAGTATTCATGGCAAACGCTATTTAGAATACCACGGTGACTTACAAAGAGGAATTTTATTGCACCGTTATATTGATACTTTCACCGATGCGCATCCTATTTACAGAAAAAGCAAACACCGTCTTCATGAAAAATATGGGCATTATGCCGGAGTGATTATGGATATTGTTTATGATCATTTTTTGGCAAAGAATTGGAACTCTTATTTTAATGAAAATTTAGAAGTTTATGCCGAGAATTTTTATGCTTTAATGCAAAAGAATTTTGATATCCTAACACCAAAAACCCAAAACCTATTACCCTATATGATGGATCAAAATTGGTTGGTTCAATATGCTAGTTTAGAAGGCTTAGAGATAATTTTATTTCAAATGGATTACCGAACCAAACATCGAGTAAATATGCAAGAAGCGATAGTTGAAGTTCAACTTTATTACACCGAATTAGAAACAGAATTCACGCTGTTTTTTGAAGAATTACAACAACATTGTAAAGAAAAATTAATAGAATTAGCATGACATTTATTAAAGATTTAGAAACGGAACTGCGTCAAAATTCGAATG
>CANGCT010000123.1 GCA_947452415.1 Flavobacteriaceae bacterium | reverse complement strand
CTACAGAACTTTTTGTCCTCTCTGCCCACAATTTTCTCGTTACATTCCAAACAGTTTTTATTCATACTATTTTCTTTTTTTTAAGGAGCGAAAGGTTAGGGCATTATTTGGTTACTAAATTCCTGCTTTTCGTTTCAATCTGTCATTGCGAGGAACGAAGCAATCCAATATTGTAATTTGTTTATCGCAATGCCAGGATTTCCACTACAATCAGGGCTAAATACAAACGATAGTGCTTCTTTGTTTCATTTCCAATTCAACTTTAGTGCTAGATTTCAAGAGTTGAATATATAATTTCATTACCCTTGAAAATCCCCACAATCGTGTTGTTTAAATTTTTTTAAATTCTTTTCGTTGGTATAATATTTAGAAATTCTTTTATTTTTCAATGAAAGTTTAGTCCCACTAATTTCCAATTTGTAAACCGGCGAATTATCCATTTTTGTAAAAACAAATTTATTTGCACTTGTAGTCACTTTTAATTCATTGCTTGAAGAAGTATAAGTGAATTTTTCTATTCTATAAAAATCGGTGTTATCACAAACATTAACCAAGTCGAAGGTATTTTTGTTAATCTTAATTTTTGCTAAATCACAATCGTAACAATTTCCTGCAAGGTCAATTCCGAATTTTTCATAAACTTTGTGACTCGTTGAATCAACTATTTCTAGAGGCACTAAATTAGAGAAATCCTCTAGATCACCATTATTGTTATCCAGACTTGTAACTTCTTTATTTTCTAATTTCTTGTCACTATTAATCTGTTGTAAGGATGGATTAACAGTTTTTTCTTTTTGGCAACTTATTAAACTTGACAAAAGAAACACAAACAATAAACTTTTAAAAACAATTTTCATTTTTTGGAATTTTGGTGAATAGTATTCTATTTAATTTTCAATAATTCGTCTCGGCGTTTTGCGAGGTTGGGGATTAAGGAAGCCCCATTTTTCGATTAGTGACTAAACTTTGCAAGTACCTGACCGTCATTAAATTGAGCATAAAACCCCAATCATGCCAAACGACAATTAGTGGCTATTTTTTATTTAATTGTTTATTTAAAAATTTAATTTTCTGTTTTTAAATTCATTTTCCAAATTCCATTTCCTGGTCGAAAAAAAACAGGAATAATTCCAAATAAAAACCCAATTCTTTTTTTGAATTTCCAAGTTCCAATAATTTCAGTTTCATTTTCAGATAAAGTCCCTTTATAATATAATGTTGGATGTTTGCCTTTAACATTTTTTCTTTCCCCTTTTGAATTTATTTGGTTATTGTTTGGCATTAATTTTTCAAATGAAATATTATTATTAGCAATTTTTCCAATAATTTTTCCAGTTTCTTCCATTCCGCCAGTTTTAACATCATCATATACGATTCCGCTAAAATTAATTCCATCAAAATTTTCAATTATAATTTCAAAATTAGTTTTTTCAAAACCTATTAGTTTTTGAATTCTTTCATTTTCAAACTTATAATAACCTTTCCAATTTCCTAACATTTAATTAAATTTAATAGATTCTTTATATTCTCTAAACTTCGGTCAAAATAGCCCCCACAACCCAAATATAATAAAAAATTTCCATTTACAAACGCTTACAATTAGTTACAACCGAAAGTAAATGGTTACTTACCGAATAATTTTAGAGAACTACCCCAATTTTGCATCGTTGAAAGGAAGTAACTAAACTACAACTTTCAATATATATGTAAATAACAAATTAGTAACAATTTAAATTTAAACGCCATGAATGCATTACGAAACAAAGTACAATTAATTGGACATGTAGGACAAGATCCTGAAATCAAAACTCTAGAAGGAGGGAAAAAAGTAGCAAATATTACCATCGCGACTAACGAGGTATATTACAAAGAAAACGGGGATAAAGTGGAGCAAACCGAATGGCACCGTGTAACTGCTTGGGGTAAAGTTGCCGACATTATTGAAAAATATGTAACCAAAGGCAAAGAAATTGCCATTGAAGGGAAATTAACCCACCGCTCTTACGACGACAAAAACGGAGAAAAACGCTACATCACCGAAGTTGTTGCCAATGAAATTTTACTTCTAGGTAAGTAAAAAATAGATTTTTAAATATTAAATTAAGGCTGCATTTGCAGCCTTAATTTTTTAGCAGCAGACCGAGGAATCGAACCTCACCAATCCCTAGGATTCATAGATGTTGGAACTTAGCAAGAAATTTCATTTTGGACAAGTCTGCTGGATGGGATGGTCTGCCCACCAAAAAGAAATACCACGTTTATAATTATTACAATAACTATGAAGAATGTATCTTCTGCGATTTTATTTATTAGTTTACTCATATGCTTCGTTTTTTTAATTATACTCTCACACACAAGGCCAATAATAACTTCTTGCATTAAATTAGTAAGCCAACTCTCTACTACTCCAAGATTTTAAAGAACCTATTTTCATTATTTAATACTACCCAAAGTTCTATTACCCCTAATTCAACTCAGGTCGGAACTCGATAGCATTATTACTCAGCATTTCATTTATTTTGTCAATTGCCTTCTTGGTTTTTTTGGTATTACAATCGTTTAGCAAAATGTTTTTCAATCCATTTTTTAAATTTAGAATTAAAAACAGAGATTTAGTGGGCTTCCAAAATTTGAAATACACCTTAATGATTTTATCCCAAAAAGTAAAACAGCGAATCAATTCAATACTTTCGATATCTTGAAAAGGTATTACATAACTGCCTTTAAAATAATTAGGGTTATTTATAATTAAATAATTGTTTTCGTGATATAACTCAAAAACTGGATTTGTTCTAATAACGTTATTGTTTTCCATCTTTTTTAGATTAAAAATGTTTTTACAATAATAATACTAAAATTCACATTCACAAATTATTACAATATCTTTTAATCGTAAGTAAATAACATTTAAACGATTATTTATTTAAAATAATCTAATTTTAATTATATTGAACTAAACAAAACGGCATTATAACTTTAAGTCCAAAGAAAAAGCCATTACTATTAAAGTAAATTAAGATAATTAATTGTACAAAGAAAGCCCATAAAATTAAATGGAGTCTTAGGGTATTACACGTAACATAAAACATTGTTAATAAATTAAAAACCGAAATATCTCCTCTCACCTAAATATAAGTTTTTAACACGCAATCGTTTTCGTGTGAAATATTTTATCAACTCGATAATTTTTCTGTATCTTTATTTTTAATTCCCCAAAACTATAATTTTTAAAAATAAATTTTATGAAGCGATTTTTTATTATCGTAGTTTTACTTTGCTTTAATCAAAGCGGGTTTTCACAAGTTGGAATTAATACCACGACGCCCTTAAGTATGTTGGATATTAACGGAAATTTATCCGTTAAGACAATATCATTAACTGGAAGTTCCTCTGCAACATTAATTAGCGACGGGGTCTATGTTTCGGTAAATCCGCAAGTAACTGACCAAGAATTTCAATTGCCAAGCGCTGCAACTTTTCCGGGAAGAATTTATATTATAAGAAATATTCAAAATGCAATTACTGCAAAGTTAACTTCGGCAGGAGGAATGTTTTTTCCAAAAAATTCTACTGGAGGATCTGCACAGATTTACATGTATGAAAACAATTCCAGAAGCATTATTGTAATTAGTGACGGCACCAACTGGACTTATTTCAATTAGGAATTCATCAATTCTTCCAAACAGTTAATAAACAAACCAACGTGGTAGCCATCCATCAACCCATGGTGCACATGAACTGATACTGCCATCGTTTTCTTACCGTTTTCTTCCATCATTTTCCCAAAAGATATCTTTGGGCAACTGTCGGGCCAAGTGAAACTTCTAGCGTGCGAAAACGAAGTGAAATTAATCCAAGGTAAAGCCGAAAAGTGTATTAAATTTTCGCCATATTCCTCCCGTGTGAATAACCCGGTGGTAGTTTGAATTCTAGCGATTTCCTTTTTTGTGATTTCTGCAAAAACAGTAATATCTTTATTATATTCTATCATCGAAAATCCAAACGTTTTATCTTCTCGCAATATGGTTGCAGAAGCATCTATTTGATCAAAAATACAAACTTCATCCCCTATAATTCGGTAACGAAAAGCCTCAATAGTGTTTACTGCCGTTAAGGTTTTATGTAAATAATAACTAAAGAAAGAGACGCCTAAAGCTGCTGCTTTTTCATAAGCGGTAGTGCAATTTATAGTAGTGGTAACTCCAAAAAAAGGTTCTTCCATTTGTTTAAAAAACAAGAAATGTTCCTTGCGGTTCCAAGTATCCAGATTAAGTTTTTGTTTCATATATACCATTTTTAAAATTTTAAAACATTAAGAAATTAAGTTTCATTAAGTCTTAATGTATTTTAATTTCTTAATGGTTTAGAAAATAAATTTGCTAAATTATTTTAATAGTAAAGGCAAAACGTCCGTAATTTTTTCTAACGTTTTAAAGTTGGGATGTTCCACTTTATGGCTTATTTTCTCGTGTTCCCAAGTGGTGTGGTACGGAATATGAACCGCATGACCACCAATGGCTAGAACTGGCAAAACATCTGATTTTAAAGAATTTCCAATCATGAAAAATTCGGAAGCATCAATTTCCAATCGCGATACTAGTTTTTCGTAATTGAGTTCTTGTTTATCGGCCATAACTTCTATATGGTGAAAATAATGCCCTAAACCCGAATCGTGTAACTTGCGTTGTTGGTCTTTCAAGTCGCCTTTGGTGGCAACTATGAGTTTGTATTTTCCATGAAGTTGTGATAAAGTTTCTTCTACACCATCCAACAAAACAATAGGTTTTTGAAGTAATTCTTTTCCAGAAACAATAATTTTTTCAATAATTTCCATCGAAATGGTATTGTCTGAAATTTTCATAGCCGCTTCAATCATTGAAAGAATATAACCTTTAATACCGTAACCATACAAATCTAAATTGGCAATTTCCACACGAAACAATTCTTGCGATAATCCTTGTTGCGATAAATAATCACTCATTAAGGCACAAAATTTTTGTTCGGTTTCTTGAAAATAGGGCTCGTTTATAAATAAGGTGTCATCGGCATCAAAAGCAATTACTTTTAGGTTCGTCAATGGAATTAATCTTTAAATTTATAAAAGGAATAAGTGCTGTTTTCTTTATCGTAACCTCCAAAATACAAACCAGAGTTAAATCGGAAAACGGTTTGACTTACTAGATAATTTTTTTGATCTGCAAAACCTCTAAGTTCGTCAAAAGCCAATTTTTTCATAGCTCCATCAATGTGATTAAAATTAGAATCGAAAAGGCAATTAATGTAAACTACTTTTCTTTTAGCATAAGAGTTCAAATTATTTACGGAATAATTAGAAGAAATTGCCGCCCCTATTAAGGCTCCTGTAAAACCCCCAATCATACCGCCATACAACGCAGCATTATTGTCTTGAACTAAAGAAACACTTCCTAATGTCAAGTATATTTTATCATTAAAAGTATAACAAGAAATTGACGGGTTGAGGTTGTAAATTTTTCGCAATAACTGGTTGGATTTATCTAAAATTCTAGTGTTACTAATTTTACCATTTTCCTGAATAATTTCAGAGTTTTTTATTGCTATTTCTTGATCGGCTAAAACATCATAAGTTTTAATTTCATTATCATCCAAATCTTTAATTATAAGATGCATTACGTCTTGATTTAATTTCATTTGTACAATTTTATTGTTCATTAAAAAGGAGTTACTATCCTCTGAAATAAATTCAGTAGCTTCAATGTAAGGTTGCGCATAAGATTTTTGGGTAACTGTAAAATCATCCAAATTAAAGTTTAAAAACTGAGTGAAATTTCTATTACAATCAAAAGTAAAAATCAACGAATTTCCATTAACATAAGCCTTTCTTTTATTAGCACTAAAGGTTAACGATGGAGGTGTTTCGTCAAGCATATTTTGAATTGCCAATGCTGGCTGGAATTGGGAAAACTCATTTACCATATCCCAAAGATTTATTTTTTTATTTTCCCAATTAATGAATGTTTTATCGGTTAAGTCAATGGTTTTCTTTTCCATTTGACCATTTTTAAAAACATAAAAGTTTAAAATACTAGTATTTTTTAAAATGGTTATCAAATAGAATACATTGTTAACCGTGATTCTTTTGATTGGTTTTTCTTTAACAAATTCCAAGGTGAATTTCTTTAACGAAACTTGTTTGGTAGTAAAGTTGAAACATTGTGAAGCAATTTCTTTGTTGTTGGAACTCGACCAATACGTATAGTAATTATTATCGGAAGTGCTATACCCAATAATATCATCATAATCGGTACTTGGTCTTTCTGCCGAAAGTGAATCGATTAACTCTAAGCGATCGTTAAAACGAAGTGTTCTAACGCTAAATTTATCATTAAAAAACAAAGATATTTGCTTTTTATTTTCTTCAACCACCTGAAAAACATCGGTTCTTTTGGCTAATTTTAAAGGTAAAGTTTTAATCAATTCTTGTGAAAAAGTTACAAAAGACGTTAAAGTAAGTAATAGTAAAACTGTTTTTTTCATAGTGAGTCTTATTTAGGATTAATTTAATTATTTAAAGCATAGGTATCTACTAAACGTAGTAATTCTTTTTTTCTTTCCTCTTCTAACAAAGAATATTGAAACGAATTTTTTGCCAAAAGAACTACATCGGCTTTCGATAAATTTAATGCTTCTTGAATGGCGATAAAATTTTGATTCAAATAACCACCAAAATAAGCAGGATCATCTGAATTTACGGTTGCTTTAATGCCTTTATCCAACATCATTTTTAAAGGATGGTCTTTTAAATTGGTAACCACTTTCAACTCTAAATTAGAAAGTGGGCAAACCGTTAAAGCCATATCTCTTCGGATGATTTCGTTTACCAATTTTTCATCGGTCAAACAATTATTTCCGTGGTCGATGCGTATAATTTTTAATCCGTCAATGGCTTCCCAAACATATTCTGCCGGACCTTCTT
>CANGCT010000122.1 GCA_947452415.1 Flavobacteriaceae bacterium | reverse complement strand
TCACTAGTGTCCACTTAAAATAAGTTGAAAACCAGCTGGTTAGAATCAAGTTCATTGACATTATTGTAATCTAATTTCATAAGTAACTCATTTACAGGTGTTTTATCGAGTAATGATGCTGATAAAATTTGTAGAATTTCGTAGATTGAACGATTGATTTTTAAATCTTTTGCAATGATTGACACCAAGCAATAAGTTATTATTGCGATGTTGATTTGTATGCGAACAGCATTTTCTGTTGTACCCCAAAAGGTTTTAACTTTCAGATGTTGTTTAATCCATTTGAAGAATAATTCAATCTGCCAACGCTGCTTGTAAAGCAATGCAATTTGTTGAGCTGATAAATCAAAATTATTTGTCAAAAAGATTAACATTTTTTTGTTTTCTTTATCAAAAAACTTCACTTTTCTAATCTTTTCGGGATAATCTTTTGAAGTATAAAAGCCGTCTATTTTTCCAGTTTGGTCATAAATAACTCCAGTAGATTTATCCGTTTTTTTGGAATACATTCTTTTGAATTTTAAATTTGATTTTGCCCTGACTACAAAATAAGCAGCCGATTTTGTGATTTGATAAAGCCTTAAATAATCAACATATGCACGGTCAAAAATATAGTACGCAAAAGGTTCGTAATTGATGATGTCCATAGCATTAACATCATGAACATTTGCCTCTGTAATATGAATAAATACAGGGATTTGTGTATTAATATCAAAAAGTGTGTGGAGTTTTATTCCTGCTTTGGTTTTTCTAAAATGAGCCCACCAAAACACACTCAAACACAAGTCAATAGTTGAAGAATCAAAAGCATAAATATTGCCTTTTATTTCAAAAATATCGTTGCTGTTTTTTTCTTGGGCAATCAATATCAAATGGTTGGCAAAGTCTTCAAATATTTTATAATCACGATTTTCATTTGCCTTAGACAAGTTGCTTCTAGTAACGTTTTTTCCAAACCCTAAATGATACGATTTCGATTGATGTGCTTCGATAACAGTTATCAAATCTCGCAAGCTTTCACGAGAAGATAATTGACCAAAAAGCATACATAAAAGTTGGTTCCAACAAGTAAAATGTTTAACACTTTTATTACCATTATATTTTGTTACAAGTCTATCAAAAACGCGTTGTGGTAGAAATTCAACCAATTGAGAAAAGACATATTTACCGTGATTCATTTTCGTAAAGTTAATTTACGAACATAAGAATTCAATTCAAATCGTCACGCTCTAAAATGAGACTTAAAATACAGATTTACAATAATTTCATAGAACTTTTTTTAATCTTTAGTGGACACTAGTGATATTTTATTTAAAAATTAATATTATTTTAAATTTTACAAAAACCAATCCATTATAAAATCTATCATTGTTTTTAAGTAAAGATTAACAATAATTTGCAAATGAATACGTTTTTATAAGAAAATACATACAATGAGGATAGCGTTATTAATTTTTCTTACAATTTTCAATTGCAATAATAAGCCATTAGTAAAAACTAGTAAAAATTATTCAACTATTAACAAAGAAGCGTTAGAATTTTGCAAAAATAAAAGTTTCAATCAAGACTATTATTTCTTATTAGATATGAGTATTCATCCTGGGAAGAATCGATTTTTTGTTTATGATTTTAAACAAAATAAAATCATAAACCAGAATTTAGTTACCCATGGTAGTTGTGACCAATTGGAAGAAAATCCAGAACAGTGGGAAAAGGCAAAATTTGATAATAGAAACGATAGTCATTGTTCGATGAAAGGGAAGTATAAAATAGGAGTTCGTGCCTATAGCCAATGGGGAATTCATGTGAAATATGTTTTGCATGGCTTAGAAAAATCGAATGCTAATGCCGAAGATCGAGTAGTAGTACTTCATTCTTGGGAAGCGGTTGCCAATAAGGAAGTATATCCTCAAGTTAGCCCTTTAAGTTGGGGATGTCCTGCAGTTTCTAATGATTTTATGAAGTTGTTAGATGCAAAATTAAAAACTGCTAAAAAGCCAGTTTTGTTGTGGATAATTAACTAGTTAGATACTATTTTTAAAAAACAAAACCCTATGGAAAACTTACTCTATAGGGTTTTGTTATGTGATTACCTTCTTCTATCACCACCATTTGTTCTACCACCACTTGTAGGTCTTACACCTCCACCATTGTTCCTGTTTCCCGCATTTTGGAAAGTTCCGTTTCTGTTCCCTCTTGGAGGAGAATTGGTACTTCTTTTTGGAAAAGTTACTGTTGAAAATCGTCTTCTAGGTACATATAAGTTGTGTGCTATTTCTACTCTACGAGTAGAAACTCTTCGGTAATGGTTTCGGTAAATGTTACAATTACTATAGAAAACTGTGAATTGGAAAGGTTTCCAAGGGCTCCACCATTTCGGATAATGATTCCAATACCAGGGTGAATGCCAAACGATATAGTTAGGAGCATACATATACTGAATGCAAGGCCAAAACCAAACATTTATTACAATCTGTTTTAGTTTTATTTTGGTAGCAAAAGGGCCTCCTTTTCCACCCGAATTAGATTCGGTTGTTTCAGATGGTTCTGCCAATGTGTTCTGTTTATATAAGTTAATATCCCCTTCTATTTGAAGTACCGCACTTTCAGGTCCGGTTTTTTCAATTCCAATTGTAGCAATATCTTGTTTGTTTTTTTTGTAAATATAGGTGCTTAATATAATTACATGACTTGTACCTTCTTTTATCGCATCTACCATGATATAATCGGTTTCGCCATCCTTATTTAAATCCAAATTATTTACCGAGTTATTCTCTTGATTTAAGAATGTTTCAAATTCTTGTAGTGAATTCGCTTTTTTAAATAATGCCAATGCACCTTCCAAACTAAAATTATCTCCGGTAGTTTCCGGCTGACTAAAAGCAGTAGCAATTCCTAGAAAAGCCAACAGCAGAACTAATGATTTTTTCATAAAAAATATTTTAATATCTACATTAAATTTAGTTATTTTTTTCCGATTTGTCACTATTTTAGTTCAAATTAACTAAAACTTTCCGAACTTTGAACTCAAAATAAATCCAATGAAAGTAAATCCTAAAAACGGTATCGACCAACTTCTTTTCGGAATGCAGCAAAAAGACGTTATTGCTATTTATGGTTCTCCCGATAAAGAATTTGAAGACGAAGAACAAAACATAATCTTTTTATACAACAAATTGCAATTGCGTTTGACTTTTTATCAAGATGAAGCAATGAAATTGGGGTATATGATAACTTCCAATCCAGAAGTTACCTTACTGGATAAAAAAGTAATTGGTTTAGAGGTAGAAACTATTAAAAAGGAATTGCCTTTTAAATCTTGGGAAGAAGAAGATTTTGATTCTACCGAAAACCATTTCAATGAAAGTAATTGGTTGGTTTTACAATCGGAATTCGGGAAGATTATCCGAGTAGAAATTGGTGCTATTATCAACGATAACGACGAATTTGAATGGAAATTCAAAAAATAATTTCGTTTTAAATCATAAAAAAAAGGCACAGAAGAAAAAATCTTTTGTGCCTTTTTTGCTTAAAAAATAATTTAATTTATTAGTGTTATTTCCTTCTGGTATAAATTACCGTAGTAATTATTTTACTTGAAATCAATTTATGACACCTTTGTATTTTAAACCTATTTATTGATTTATTTTGATAAGTTCTACTTCAAAAATTAAATCGCTCTTTGGAGGAATCGCACCAGGATAACCTTGTTCTCCGTAGGCTAAATAATAAGGTATGTAAAATTTATATTTAGCACCCTCTTTCATTAATTGAACTCCTTCACCCCAACCTTTTATTACTTGATTCAAACCAAAATCAATTGGTTGACCACGTTGTACACTACTGTCAAAAACTTTTCCGTCTAATAAAGTTCCTGTGTAATGTACTTTAACATTACTAGTAAGTACAGGCATTGCTCCAGTTCCTTCTTGTAAGACGATGTATTTTAGTCCACTTGCAGTAGTAGTTGCATTGGCAAATTCTGCTGCTACTTTAGGATAGGCTAAAAAGTTATCATCAACACTTTTTTTCATTTTAGTTATTTTTTCTTCAGCATCTTTTTTGTCTTCATCTGCTTTACCAGCAAAATAATCAGCAAAAACTTTAACAGCATCAAATTTAGTGGCGTCAGCACCTTTTCTAGTTATGGTTAATTTAATTATAACATCGTCTTGAGCAATAGCATTTACTACTTCTTGACCAGTTACAACGTATCCAAAAATAGTATGTTTTCCGTTTAAGTGTTGCGTAGGAACGTGCGTAATGAAAAATTGAGAGCCATTAGTTTTTGGACCTGAATTCGCCATTGCTAAAATTCCTGCTCTATCAAATTTTGCATCTGTAAATTCATCTTTAAAAGCATATCCTGGACCACCTTGACCGTTACCATCTGGATCTCCACCTTGTATCATAAAGTCTTTGATAACTCTATGGAATTTCAATCCGTCAAAGAATTTTCTACCTTTGTATTTATCGGCAACTTGTGTGTTAGTACCTTCTGCCAAAGCAATAAAGTTAGCAACAGTAACTGGTGTTTTTTGGTATTCTAATTTAATTAAAATTTTCCCTTTTACAGTTTCCAATTCGGCAAAAATACCTTCCTTAGTACTGATTGCTGGTGCAGCAGGAGGAGAGGTAGTTAATTGTGGTTTTACGGCAACAGTTGTAGTTGCTTTCTTAACTGGTTTTTTGGTTTGCGCATTAATAATTGTTAATCCAAAAAAGAATAACAAGGTAATTTTAAATTTCATTTTCATTAGTAATTAATTTATTGATTTATATTTAGTTTACATTTTCTCTAATACTTCTACTTCAAAGATGATGTTGGCATTGGGTGGAATCACATTTCCAGCTCCGTTTTCACCATATCCTAAATTAGAAGGGATGAATAACACGGCTTTATCACCAATATTTAATTTGGATAATCCTTCTTCAAATCCAGGAATCATACCACCTTTAGAACCAACTTCAAATGGAAGCGGTGAATACCCATTTTGTGCTGCTCTTTGAGGATCTAATTTCCCGAAAGTTTGTGCAGTTTCTTGTGAACTCGTATCAAATAAAATTCCGTTTTCTAAAAAGCCTGCATATTTAATAAAAACAGTGCTTCCTTTTGTAGGTTTTTTACCAGTTCCCTTTTGGTAAATGCTATATTGTAATCCAGTGCTAGATTTTGTTGCTGAGGCTTTTGCTTGTGCAAAAAATGCAAGTTTATCAGTAGTTACTTTTTTGTAAGTTGCATCATAAATTGCTTCTTGTTTCTTTTGATTTTCCGATTCGGTTTTGAAGTAATCACTGAAAATTTTTACAGCATCAAATTTCTTTGCTGCTTCTCCTTTTCGGATTATTTTAACCGAATTTATAGCATCGTCTTGCACTATAGCATTAACCACTTTCATTCCTTGTTCCATTACATGTCCAAAAATAGTATGTTTTCCATCTAACCAAGGCGTGTCTTTTAAAGTGATAAAAAACTGACTTCCATTAGTTCCAGGGCCAGAATTAGCCATTGCTAATAAACCACCTTTATCAAATTTCAAATCAGTAATTTCATCTTTAAATTTAAAACCTGCATCGCCAGAGCCATTTCCTAAAGGGTCACCACCTTGAATCATAAAATCCTCAGCATCGCCATTGGTTTTAGATATTACTCTGTGAAATTTCAATCCATTGTATAAAGGTTTTCCTTTGTAATCATCCGATACAAATGGATGGTTTCCTTCTGCAAGTGCAATAAAATTTGCTACAGTTATAGGTGCTTTAGTATATTCCAATTGAACCAAAACATTTCCTTTGGAAGTTTCAATTTCAGCATACAAACCATCGGCTAAATTGTTGTGCCCATCTCCTTTACATCCAACTAATAGTACTACAACTAGTACTGCTAATAAGTTTACTATTCTTTTCATTTTATTCTTGAGTTGTTTTATTTTCGGTTTTAAAATCGTTTAAAGTAACGGTACAAATAAGTGGTTCGTTGGTTCCAATTCGTCGGTTGTCTCCATGGTAGCCAAAAGCCATGTGCGACGGAAATAAAAATGTTACCGTTTCGGCTTTGTGCATCAACTTAATACCATGGCGTAATCCCATTAGTATATTTTGTTTGTCTACGACATACGTTTGTGGTTTTAATTCCAATTGCGAATAAATAACATTGCCTTTTATATCTTTAATTTCATAATCAAAACTAGCAACATCGCCTTTTTTAGGACGAAGGGTGTCTCTATCATTTTTTACATCATAATAGTACCAATACCCTTTTTGGGAAGCAATGTATTTAACTTTTGGATTACTTTTTATAATCGAATCAATTTGACCTTCTTCGCCTTTAATAAGTTTTTTATTGCGTTCAGCAGATGCTTTTAAAAACTCTCCCGAAGAATGTGAAATAGGCATTCGTGCTTGTTGTTGTTTACAACTTGCAAGGGATAGAACGGCAATGCTTACAGTGAATATTTTTTTTAGTATTCTCATTTAGATAATAATTTTTGAAATTATAGTTTCAAATTTTTCTATGGTTTTTGCCAAAGTATCATTCGATTTTCCTCCAGCAGCATTAATGTGACCGCCACCACTAAAGTGTTCTCTAGCAAATTGATTTACATCGAAAGCACCTTGCGAACGGAAGGATATTTTAACAATATTTTCGTCGCGATGTTCAATGAAAATTGCTGCAAAAACAATGCCTTTTATGGTCAAACCATAATTAACAATGCCTTCGGTGTCGCCTTTCACGTAATTAAATTCGTCTAATTCTTTTTGCGAAAGCGAAATATAAGCCGTTTTCAATTCGGGAATAACCTTCATGTTTTGCAAGGCTCTACCTAAAAGTTGTAATCTATCGTAAGAATTATTGTCGAATAATAGAGTAGGAATCTCTGAATTGTCAATGCCTAAATCGATAAATTCTGCAGCAATTCTATGGGTAGTTCCGGTTGTTTTTGGATAACGAAATCCGCCAGAATCGGTTAGAATTCCGGTATATAAACAAGTAGCAATAGTTTTATCTAGTAAGGCTTTTTTATTTAAAAATCCGATGAAATTGTACACCATTTCGCAAGTAGAAC